>NZ_JAUFPM010000014.1:0-708 GCF_030409265.1 Halomonas sabkhae | reverse complement strand
GAGGGCATGGCCTGATGGAAATCGCAGATGCCACGCTGTTGATGGTCGCGGCCATCTTCGCGCTCCTGGTCACCGGCCTGCCGCTGGCCTTCATTACCGGCCTGATTGCGCTGGTCTTCACCTTCGGCTGGTTCGGCGGCAATGCCCTGCCGCTGGTCACCAGCCGGGTCTATGGCTTCGTCACCGAATATTCGCTGGTGGCGGTGCCGATGTTCGTCTTGATGGCGTCACTGCTCGACCGATCGGGCATCGCCAAGGACCTGTTCAACGCCATGCGGGTCTTCGCCGGTCGCCTGCCCGGTGGTGTGGCCATTCAGACCATCATCGTGGCCTTCTTCCTGGCGGCCTTGTCCGGGATCATCGGCGGCGAGATCGTCCTGCTGGGCATTCTGGCACTGCCGCAGATGCTGCGTCTGGGCTATGACAAGCACCTGTCGATCGGCGTGGTGTGTGCCGGCGGGGCGCTGGGCACCATGATGCCGCCGTCCATCGTGCTGATCATCTATGGCCTGATCGCCAGCGTGTCGATCGCCGATCTCTTTACCGCGGCGATCACGCCGGCGGTGATCCTGATGCTGTCGTACATCGCCTATGTGCTGGTGCGCTGCCTGCGCAACCCGGCCATGGGGCCGCCGATGAGCGACGCCGACCGCGAGGAGGGCTTCGCCAATCGCTGGGAGGCGCTCAAGGCCATCGTCGTGCCGGGGC
>NZ_JAUFPM010000013.1:0-708 GCF_030409265.1 Halomonas sabkhae | reverse complement strand
GAGGGCATGGCCTGATGGAAATCGCAGATGCCACGCTGTTGATGGTCGCGGCCATCTTCGCGCTTTTGGTCACCGGCCTGCCGCTGGCCTTCATTACCGGCCTGATCGCGCTGGTCTTCACCTTCGGCTGGTTCGGCGGCAATGCCCTGCCGCTGGTCACCAGCCGGGTCTATGGCTTCGTCACCGAATACTCGCTGGTGGCGGTGCCGATGTTCGTCTTGATGGCGTCATTGCTCGACCGATCGGGCATCGCCAAGGACCTGTTCAACGCCATGCGGGTCTTCGCCGGTCGCCTGCCCGGTGGCGTGGCCATTCAGACCATCATTGTGGCCTTCTTCCTGGCGGCCTTGTCGGGAATCATCGGCGGCGAGATCGTCCTGCTGGGCATTCTGGCACTGCCGCAGATGCTGCGTCTGGGCTATGACAAGCACCTGTCGATCGGCGTGGTGTGTGCCGGCGGGGCGCTCGGCACCATGATGCCGCCGTCCATCGTGCTGATCATCTATGGCCTGATCGCCAGCGTGTCGATCGCCGATCTCTTTACCGCGGCCATCACGCCGGCGGTGATCCTGATGCTGTCGTACATCGCCTATGTGCTGGTGCGCTGCCTGCGCAACCCGGCCATGGGGCCGCCGATGAGCGATGCCGACCGCGAGGAGGGCTTCGCCAATCGCTGGGAGGCGCTCAAGGCCATCGTCGTGCCGGGGC
>NZ_JAUFPM010000012.1:0-229286 GCF_030409265.1 Halomonas sabkhae | reverse complement strand
AGAAGGCGCAGGAGCTGGACGTGATCCCGGGGATGACGGCGCAGGTGGACATCCTGACCGGCAAACGCACGGTCATGCAGTACCTGCTCAAGCCCATCCTGCGGGCCTGGGGCAATGCGCTGGGGGAACGCTGACGACACGCGGCAAGCCGTGTCATCATTTCGTCGCCTGAGCGATACCATCATGCAGAGAGAAGCGGCTGACGGGGCTATTTAGGAAAGCCCTATCAGCCGGATCAGCTCGTTCAATTTACCCTATAGGACCTTGGTCGATATCCTAGGCCCTGTATTGAGCCGACCACCCACGACAGCAAGGAGTCATCCATCAATGCCGATTCTTAACACTGAAGTGAAGCCGTTCAAGGCGACTGCCTATTACAATGGCGAATTCATTGACGTTACCAATGAAAGCCTGAAGGGCCAGTGGAGCATCTTCTTCTTCTATCCGGCCGACTTCACCTTCGTCTGCCCCACCGAGCTGGGCGACCTGGCCGACAACTACGAAGAGTTCAAGAAGCTCGGCGTGGAAATCTACAGCGTCTCCACCGACACTCACTTCACTCACAAGGCATGGCACGACAGCTCCGAGACCATCGGCAAGCTGCAGTATCCGATGCTGGCCGACCCGACTCACGTCGTGTCGCGCAACTTCGATGTGCTGATCGAGGAAGACGGTGTGGCCGATCGCGGTACCTTCGTGGTCGACCCGGACGGCAAGATCCAGATCGTCGAGCTCAACGCCGGCAACATCGGCCGTAACGCCGAAGAGCTGCTGCGCAAGGTCAAGGCCGCCCAGTACGTGCGTGCCAACCCCAACGAGGTCTGCCCGGCCAAGTGGGAAGAAGGTCAGGAAACCCTCGAGCCGTCTCTGGACCTGGTCGGCAAGATCTAAGGAAGCCTGCTTCCTGCCGGCAACGCCCTTTTGAGGCCACGTTGCCTGAATCGGCGGCCTGATGGTTCGCGGTCGCCGATGCCTGCCTGACAAACCCGGGTGCTGCCCGGGTTTGCATCACCGAATTGACTGCAGGATGCGCTACCCGAGTGGTCGCCACGGGGGAGTCGTGTCTTGATGATCCGCGACGAGGATATCGCCGTTATGTTGGACGACAATCTGAAATCCCAGCTCAATGCCTATCTGCAGAAGGTCACACGGCCCTTCGAGATCGTCGCCACCCTCGATGACGGCGACAAGTCTCGGGAAATGCATGCCCTGCTGAAGGACGTCGCCGGCCTGAGCGAACGGATCAGCCTGCGCCTGGATGGTGACGACGCGCGTGCGCCGTCCTTTGCGCTGCACCGTGAAGGCGAGTCCACCGGCATCGTCTTCGCCGGCATCCCCATGGGCCACGAGTTCACCTCGCTGGTGCTGGCCCTGCTGCATGTCGGCGGCCATCCGCCCAAGGCCAGCGACGAAACCGTCGAGCAGATCAAGGCGCTGCCGGGCGGCTTGCACTTCGAGACCTATTTCTCGCAGTCCTGCCAGAACTGCCCGGACGTGGTCCAGGCACTGAACCTGATGGCCGTGCTCAACCCGGGCATCAGCCATGTGGCCATCGACGGCGCGCTGTTCAAGGATGAGGTCGACGCCCGCGAGGTCATGTCGGTGCCCGGCATCTTCCTCAACGGCGAGCCCTTCGACCAGGGCCGCATGAGCCTCGAGCAGATCCTCGCCAAGGTGGATACCGGCGCCGAGGAGCGCGAAGCCGAGCGCCTCAACGAGATGCCGGCCTTCGACCTGTTGACGGTCGGCGGCGGCCCGGCCGGCGCATCGGCCGCCGTCTATGCCGCGCGCAAGGGCATTCGCACCGGTGTCGCCTCCGAGCGTTTCGGCGGCCAGGTGCTCGACACCATGGGCATCGAGAACCTGATCTCCGTGCCCTACACCGAAGGCCCCAAGCTGGCGGCGGCTCTGGAAGAACACGTCAAGCAGTACGACGTGGAGATCATGGACCTGCAGCGGGCCACCGAGCTGGTGCCTTCAACCGAACCGGGCGGTGAGCACGAGGTGCGCTTCGCCTCGGGCGCCAGCCTGAAAAGCAGGACGCTGGTGCTCTCCACCGGGGCGCGCTGGCGGGAGATGAACGTGCCCGGCGAGGCCGAGTATCGCAACAAGGGCGTGGCCTACTGCCCGCACTGTGATGGCCCCTTGTTCAAGGGCAAGCGGGTCGCCGTGATCGGCGGCGGCAACTCCGGTGTCGAGGCGGCCATCGACCTGTCCGGCCTGGTCAAGGAAGTCATCCTGATCGAGTTCATGGATGAGCTGCGCGCCGACGAGGTGCTGCAGAAGAAGCTCGCCAGCCTGCCCAATGTCGAGATCATCAAGGGCGCGCGCACGACCCAGGTCAACGGCGATGGGGCGCGGGTTTCCGGCCTGACCTATGAAGAGCGTGCCAGCGGCGAGCTGCGCGATCTCGAACTGGAAGGCATCTTCGTGCAGATCGGCCTGGTGCCCAACACCGAGTGGCTGCGCGATTCGTCCATCGAGCTCTCCGAGCATGGCGAGATCATCACCGATGAGCGCGGCATGACCTCGGTGCCGGGCATCTTCGCCGCCGGTGACGTGACCACGGTGCCCTACAAGCAGATCGTCATCTCGTTGGGCGAAGGCTCGCGGGCGGCGCTGGGGGCTTTCGATTACTTGATTCGTCAGTGAGTGACAGTATTTCTGACGGTCATCTTCAAACCTCAGGGAGAGGTGGGCTTTTCCGTCGACAAGCCTTCGCGAGGGCGCTGTGAACCCCTCCATGGGCGCTACATGACCCTCGCTTCGCCTTGTCCCCGGCGCCCACCATCGACATTGCGAGCTGGGAAGGCGTTCCTTGACCTGGCCAAGCCATCATTGCGTGGTGGGTGACGCCCTCGTCGGTTTACCGGCGGGGGCGTTGTCGTGTGGGGTGGCGTTGTCTGCAGGACGCGTCTCGCACAGGCGGTTCATGCGGGCCAGCGCCTGGTCGGCGCCGTTCAGGCTGAAGACCATGAACCAGGGATCGTCCTCGCCGCGGTGGATGCGCAGGCGCAGTGTCTCGCCGTGGCGCATGCCATCGAGGAGGGCGCCGGTATCCGGCATCGTCAGCCGCACATAGAAGCCGTCGTCGCCGCGCTCGGTGATAAAGGCCGCCTCGCCGGTGTAGACCCTGTCCTGATCGACCATCACATCCACCGGCACCCGGTCCCAGGTGGCGCTCTCGGCCTGGACCTCGTCGAGCGTCACGCGAATCTCCAGCCAGCGCTGCCCGCAGGCGCCGGGCGTGGCGTTGACGCTGAGCACGCTGTCCGTGTAGCTGCTCTGCTCGATGGCGCGTACGTGGCGCTCCTCGCCCAGGGTCAGGCGCAGCGAGTGCCAGTCAGCGTGGCGCTGGACATCGACGGTGTTGAAACTGGCCGCCAGGGCCGGAGTGACAGGCAGGGCGGCGAGCAGACAGATGAGCCAGCCGCTCGCCAGAAAGGTGACAGGACGCATGGATATAGTCTCAATGTGACAAACGTTTAATGGCAGCGTTGCTGATTGGATACCGTCGTTGCTAGATTCGCAAGGGTCGCATTGCGAACTCATGCATGCACATTACACGACAACAAATTGGAGTTTCTGGTCATGCGTAACAACAACAAGACGCTGGTAGCCCTATCCCTCGCTACCCTGTCGCTTGGAACCGCCGCGACCGCCTCGGCCGCTACCCTGGACGAGGTCAAGGAACGTGGTGAACTGCGTTGTGGCGTGAATGTCGGCCTTGCCGGCTTCTCGGCCTCCGACGAAGACGGCACCTGGCAGGGCCTGGATGTGGAAACCTGCCGCGCCGTGTCCTCGGCCATCTTCGGTGACCCCGAAAACGTGGCGTTCACACCCCTCACCGCCAAGGAACGCTTCACGGCGCTGCAGTCCGGCGAAATCGACGTCCTGTCGCGCAACACTACCTGGACGGCCACTCGCGATAACTCCCTGGGCCTGAACTTTACCGCCACGACCTTCTACGATGGTCAGGGCTTCATGGTCGACAAGGACCTGGAAATCGAGAGCCTCGAGGACCTGAACGGTGCCTCGATCTGCATCCAGTCCGGCACCACCCACGAGCTCAACCTCGCCGACTACTTCCCCTCCCGCGACATCGACATCAACACCGTGACCTTCGATACCCCGGACCAGACGGCCCAGGGTTTCGCCAGTGGTCGCTGTGATGTGCTGACCTCGGATACCTCGCAGCTCAGCGCCCTGCGCCTGCAGCTCCCCGAGCCCGATAGCGTCGAGATCCTCACCGAACTGATTTCCAAGGAGCCGCTGGGCCCCGTGGTGCGTCAGGGCGATGACCAGTGGCTGGATATCGTGCAGTGGACGATCTTCGCCATGGTCAATGCCGAGGAAATGGGCATCAATCGCGACAATGTCGATGAGATGAAGGAGAACCCGCCGAACCCCGGTGTGGCACGCCTGCTCGGTGTCGACGGCACCTATGGCGAGCAGCTGGGTCTGAGCAATGACTGGGCCTACAACATCATTTCCCAGGTGGGTAACTACGGTGAAGTCTTCGCCGATACCGTGGGCGAGAACTCGCCGCTGGGCATCAGCCGTGGCATGAACGCGCTGTGGAATGAAGGCGGCATCCTCTATGCGCCGCCGGTCCGTTGAGCGAGCGTCGCTGACGGATTCCGCGTTTCCCGGGTCGGGACGGCCCGGCTCATGATCGTGTATGCGCCACTCTGATGGGTGGCAGCCAGCGGCCCCGGCAAGTGTCGGGGCCGCTGCAGCGATCGGGCCGTGTCATGTTCCGTCGATTTCTGCTTCCGCTGCCCGTCGGGGTGGCGGGTCGTGATATCCCGTTCGAGGCTCGACATGCAGCGTTCTTCTACTTCCGAACGGGGGCCGCTATGGCGTGACCCCGCCGTTCGTGCGTTGGTGATCCAGGCGATCCTGCTGCTGACCCTGCTGGGCTTCATCGCCATGATCGTGACCAACACCCTGTCCAACCTGGAGGCGCGTGGCATCACCACGGGCTTTGGCTTTCTCCAGGAACGGGCCGGTTTCTCCATTCCCCAGACCCTGATCGAGTACAGCGGTGACAGCAGCTATGCCCGTACCTTCGTGGTGGGCCTGCTGAACACCCTGCTGGTTTCCGCCATGGGCATCGTGGCGGCGACCGTCATCGGCTTCGCGGTGGGCATCGCGCGTCTGTCGAGCAACTGGCTGATGGCCAAGCTCGCCGCCGCTTACGTCGAAATCTTTCGCAACATCCCGCTGCTGGTGCAGATTCTGTTCTGGTATTTCGCCGTTCTGCAGGCGTTGCCGAGTCCGCGCCAGAGCCTGTCGCTGTTCGAGGCCTTCTTCCTCAACGTGCGTGGCCTGGTGGTGCCGGCGCCCGAGCCCCTGCCGGGCTTCTCGGCGACGCTCTGGGTGCTGTTGCTGGCCGTGGTCGCCGTGGTGGCCCTGACGATCTACGCGCGGCGCCTGCAGACCCGCACCGGCAAGGCACTGCCCGTCTTTCGCCTCGGTGCGCTGATCCTGATCGGCCTGCCGCTGCTGGTCTTCATGCTGACCGGCCAGCCGCTCGAGTGGGAGATACCGGCCATGGCCGGCTTCAACTTCCAGGGCGGCGTGACCGTCATCCCGGAGCTGGTGGCGCTGTGGCTGGCGTTGTCCATCTACACGGCGTCGTTCATCGCCGAGATCGTGCGCTCGGGCATTCAGTCGGTGCCCAAGGGGCAGACCGAGGCGGCCAAGGCGATCAGCCTGCCCGGCGATGTGACCCTGCGCAAGGTGGTCATTCCGCAGGCCATGCGGGTCATCGTGCCGCAGTTGACCAGCCAGTATCTCAACCTGACCAAGAACTCCTCGCTGGCCACCGCCATCGGGTATCCGGATCTGGTCGCGGTATTCGCCGGCACGGCGCTCAACCAGACCGGTCAGGCCATCGAGATCGTCGCCATCACCATGGCGGTCTATCTGGTGATCAGTCTGGTGGTCTCGGCGCTGATGAACCTCTACAACGCGCGCACTTTGCTCAAGGAGCGATGAGATGACGACACGAACCGAGATGATCGAGGCGCGTCGTCCGCCGGACATGCGCCGTGGCGTGGTCGGCTGGTTGCGCGCCAATCTGTTCAATGGCCCGCTCAACAGCGTGGTCAGCGTGATCACCATGGTGCTGCTGGCCATGATGCTGTGGCCCATGGCCAAGTGGGCGCTGATCGACGCCGACTGGCTGGGCTCGACCCGCGAGGCCTGCACGGGCGAGGGCGCCTGCTGGGTGTTCATCAGTGCGCGTTTCGAGACCATCATCTATGGCTTCTATCCCGACCCGGAGCGTTGGCGGGTGGATATCGTGCTGGCCATGCTGACGCTGCTGGTGGCCTGGCTGGCCATTCCCCGGCTACCGGCCAAGCGCTGGGTGGGCGCCTTTGCCCTGGTCGGCTTCCCGATCGTCGCCTATGTGCTGCTGATCGGTGGCCACTTCGGTCTCGAGGTAGTGCCGACCCGCGAGTGGGGCGGGCTGATGCTGACCCTGACGGTGGCCACCGTGGGCATCGTCGGTTCGCTGCCGATCGGCGTGGTGCTGGCTCTCGGGCGGCGTTCGCAGATGCCGCTGGTGCGCAGCCTGTGCGTGGTGTTCATCGAGTTCTGGCGCGGTGTGCCCTTGATCACGGTGCTGTTCATGGCCTCGGTCATGCTGCCGCTGTTCGTGCCTACCGAGGTCGAGTTCGACAAGCTGTTGCGCGCCCTGATCGGCATCATGTTCTTCTGGAGCGCCTACATGGCCGAGGTCGTGCGTGGTGGCCTGCAGGCGATTCCCTCCGGCCAGGAGGAAGCCGCCAAGGCCCTGGGGCTGGGCTACTGGCGGCGCATGGGGCTGATCGTGCTGCCCCAGGCCCTGAAGCTGGTGATTCCCGGCATCGTCAACACCTTCATCGCGCTGTTCAAGGACACCTCGCTGGTGCTGATCATCGGCCTGTTCGATCTGCTGGCGATCATTCGCGCGGGGCTCACCGACAGCAACTGGCTGGGCTTCGCCACCGAGGGCTATGTCTTCGCCGCGCTGATGTTCTGGGTCTTCTGTTTCAGCATGTCCAGGTACAGTCAGTACATAGAGCGACGCCTCCACACAGGCCACTGATTCAGCGTTTAATAACAAGGAAATACCGTCATGACGGCAAACAATTCGGCAAGCGCTTCCTCCGCGGATACTCCGATGATCGAGGTGGAGGGGCTCAACAAGTGGTACGGCGACTTTCATGTGCTGCGTGACATCGACCTGACGGTGGCGCGCGGTGAGCGCATTGTCGTCTGCGGGCCTTCGGGCTCGGGCAAGTCGACCCTGATTCGCTGCTTCAATCATCTGGAGGAGCATCAGCAGGGCCGCATCACGGTCGATGGCGTGACCATGACCCAGGACATCAAGCGCATCGAGCAGATACGCCGCAATGTCGGTATGGTCTTCCAGCACTTCAATCTCTTCCCGCATCTCTCGGTGCTCGACAACTGCTGCATCTCCCAGACCTGGGTGCAGAAGAAGCCGCGGGCCGAGGCCGAGAAGACCGCTCAGGAGTTTCTCGAGCGGGTGCAGATCGCCGATCAGGCCCACAAGTATCCGGGGCAGTTATCCGGTGGTCAGCAGCAGCGCGTGGCCATTGCCCGGGCGCTGTGCATGCGCCCCGAGGTCATGCTGTTCGATGAGCCGACCTCGGCGCTCGACCCGGAAATGATCAAGGAGGTGCTGGATGTCATGGTCGAGCTGGCCCAGGACGGCATGACCATGCTGTGCGTGACCCACGAGATGGGCTTCGCCAAGACGGTGGCCGACCGGGTGATCTTCATGGACCAGGGCCAGATCATCGAGCAGGCACCGCCGCAGACCTTCTTCAACCATCCGGAATCGGAGCGGACGAAGCTGTTCCTGAGCCAGATTCTGGGGCATTAAGCCAAGCGGCCGGCAGGGGCTTTTCCGGCGACAGGGCTCGGCGAGGGCGCTGTAAACTCGTCCATGGGCGCTACATCCGCCATCAATGGCGGATGACCCTCGCTGCGCCCTGTCCCCGGCGCCCGTGGTCATGTGTGGCCTGGACGTGCTCGCAGTTCGAACGCTTCCTTGTGTTCTGGCTCGTGTTGCGTTCTGGCTAATGTTTTCTGGCTGAAGGGGCGCATCTCAGGCGACGATGCGCAGGCATTGTCCGGCGTGGTAGAGGGTGAAGCCGCTTTCGTAGGCCTTGCTCCATAGCGGCTTGGCGCGGAGCGGCGTGGCGCGTCGCACGGGCAGCGGCAGGCTGCTGTCGTCACCGTGAGTGAGGTAGCGGGCGAAGCCCTTGCCGACCACGGTGCCGGTGGTGATGCCGCGGCCGTTGTAGCCGGCGGCGGCGAGAATGCCCGGGGCCGGTTCGAACAGGCGCAGGGTATGGTCCGGCGTGAAGCCGACCTGGCCGGTCCAGGTGCATTCCCAGTCCACCTGTCCCAGCTGCGGGAAGTAATGGCGCTGGATGCGGTCGGCCCAGCAGCGCAGGAAGGCCTCCGGCTTGGTCTCGCCCCGCCCCAGGCTACCCAGGATCAGGCGCCCTTCGGCGTCGCGGCGCATGCTGCTGAGTACCATGCGCGTATCCCAGGCGCCCTGGCGTTCGGGCAGGATATCGCCGGCGATGTCGTCGGGCAGCGGCGCCGAGGCCACCTGGTAGAAGTGCCCGCGGAAGAAGACGTCACGCACCTGATTCCAGTGATCCTCGCTGTAGGCGTTGGTGGCGATGACCAGCTGCGGGGCCCGCAGGCTGCCGTGGGGCGTCGCGACCCGCCAGCTTTCGCCCACTCGCTCGATGCCGTCGGCCGGGCTGTGGGTATACAGATGGGCGCCCGCCTGCCGGGCGGCGCGGGCCAGGCCCCGGGTGTAGGCGGTGGGGTTGAGGGTGCCGGCACGCCGGTCGAGCAGGGCGCGCCGAATACGCTGTGTACCGATGCGCCGCTGACAGTCCTCGCCCTCGAGCAGCTCCACCGGCGCACCACGCTGGGAAAACTGCTGGTAACGCCGTTCCAGCTCCTGCTCGCCCCTGCCATTGTGCGCCAGGTGCAGGGTGCCGGTGCGGGTGTCCTGGCAGTCGATGGCGTAGCGATCGATCAGCTTGAAGACTTCGGCGGGTGCCTCACCGAGGACGCTGTTGGCTCGCTCGCCGTTTTCCGGGCCGAGGGCCTCGAGGATGTCGTCCGGCGGAATCCACATCCCGGCGTTGACCAGGCCGACGCTGCGCCCTGAGCCTCCGCTGGGGATTTCGCCGGCTTCCAGCAGGGCCACCGACACGCCCGCCTCGGCGAGATGAATGGCCGTGCTCAGCCCGGTAATACCGCCGCCGATCACGGCAACATCCGCCGAAGCCTCGCCTGACAGCTGCATGGTGTCATGCAGCGGCTCGAGGGACGTGGACGTCCAGACGCAGGTCGATTGCATACGGCGCTCCTGACAGCTTCAGGCCAATGCCATGGGAAATGACCGGGTCCCGCCGTCGTCACCCGGTGTCGACGGCGGGCGCCGAGGGCTCAGTCGAACTTGATGCCCTGGGCCAGCGGCAGCTCGCGGGAGTAGTTGACGGTGTTGGTCTGGCGGCGCATGTAGCTCTTCCAGATGTCCGAGCCGGACTCGCGGCCGCCGCCGGTGTCCTTCTCGCCGCCGAAGGCGCCACCGATCTCGGCACCGCTCGGGCCGATATTGACGTTGGCGATACCGCAGTCGCTGCCCACATCCGAGACGAAGGCCTCGGACTCGCGGACATCGGTGGTGAAGATGCACGACGACAGCCCCTGGGGTACGTCATTGTGCATCGCCATGGCCTCGTCGAAGTCGCGGTAGCTCATCACGTAGAGGATCGGCGCGAAGGTCTCGTTCTTGACCAGTTCATTCTGTGACGCCACTTCGACGATGGCCGGCGTGACGTAGTAGGCATCCGGGTACTGGTCGGCCAGCTGGCGCTCGCCGCCGAACACCGTGGCGCCCTGCTGGCGCGCCTGATCGAGCACCGACTGCATCTGTTCGAAGGCCTGGGCATCGATCAGCGGGCCGACCAGGCTACCTTCCATGGGATCGCCGATGGTCACGCCGGCATAGGCCTTCTTGACCCGCTCGACTACCTCGTCGCGCACGGACTCGTGGACGATCAGGCGGCGCAGCGTGGTGCAGCGCTGGCCGGCGGTGCCCACGGCCGAGAACAGGATGGCGCGTACCGCCATGTCCAGATCGGCGCTGGGCGCCAGGATCATGCCGTTGTTGCCGCCCAGCTCGAGGATGCTGCGACCGAAGCGGGCCGCCACGCGGGGTGCTACCTCACGGCCCATGCGGGTGCTGCCGGTGGCGCTGATCAGCGGCACGCGAGGGTCGTCGGCCAGGCGCTCGCCGGCGGCGCGGTCGCCGATGATCACCTGGCTCAGGTCGGCCGGTGCCTCGTCGCCGAACTCGGCCATGGCGCGTTCCAGCAGCGCCTGGCAGCCCAGGGCGGTGAGCGGGGTCTTTTCCGACGGCTTCCACAGCAGGCTGTTGCCGCACACCAGCGCCAGGGCGGAGTTCCAGGCCCAGGGCGCGACCGGGAAGTTGAAGGCGGTGATCAGGCCGATGGGGCCCAGCGGATGCCAGCTCTCGCGCATGTGGTGGCCCGGGCGCTCGGAGGCGATGGTCAGGCCGTAGAGCTGGCGCGACTGGCCCACCGCCAGGTCACAGATGTCGATCATCTCCTGCACTTCACCCAGGCCTTCCTGGTAGATCTTGCCGCACTCCAGGGTGACCAGGGCGCCCAGGTCCTCCTTGTGGCGACGCAACTGCTCGCCGAACAGGCGCACCAGCTCGCCGCGCCGTGGGGCCGGCACCTGGCGCCATTGTTCGAAGGCGCTGCGGGCACGTGCCACGCGGTCCTCGATGGCATCGGCGCCTTCCAGGCTGACGCGGCCGATCTCGCCGCCGTCGGTGGGGGAGGTGATGACGAAGTCACCCTGGCGGTAGCGGGCCTCGTCGACCCCGAGCTTGTGCATGAGCGTGTCGATCATGGTGTGTCCCCTCGTGTTCTCATCTGACGCCAGGCGTCGGTTCCAGAATGGCGGAAATGAGGCCAGTATTGACGCGCCGATTGACGCCGCTCAAACGACGTTTTATATGAAGGTCATTCCATTTTTTCCTGACCCCGCTGTTTTCTGAACCGGAAAGAGGGCCACATGAGCCGTCGACACCTGCCCACTCTCACCGCCATGCAGTGCTTCGAGGCCTCGGTGCGGCACATGAGCTTCACGCGCGCCGCCGATGAACTGAACCTGACCCAGAGTGCGGTCAGCAAGCAGGTAGCCCAGCTGGAGTCGACCCTGGAGCATCCGCTGTTTCGCCGGGTGCGCAAGCGCCTGCAAGTGACGCCGGAAGGCGCGCTCTACCTCACCGAGGTGCGCAAGATCCTCGCCCAGGTGGAGATGTCCACGCGCTACATGCAGTCCTATGGCGGGCAGAGCGAGGTGCTCAATGTCACCACCCTGCCGACCTTCGGCGCTCGCTGGCTGATTCCGCGGCTCAATGGGTTTCGCTTTCGCCACCCGCGCACCTACCTGAACATCGCCAATCGCTCGGAGCCCTTCGACCTGGAGGAAGAGCGGGTCGATGTGGCCTTCTTCTTCGGTCATGGCGCCTGGCCGCGAGCCGAGTGCATCCGCCTGTTCGACGAGGAGCGGGTGCCGGTCTGCGCGCCCTCGGCGGTTCCGCCCGGTGGCATCAGTGAGCCGCTGGCGCTGACCCGACTGGTGCTGTTGCAGAACGCCACCCGCCCCGAGGCCTGGCATGACTGGTTCGCGGCCCAGGGCTGCTATACCGAGCACAGTTATCATGGCCCGCGTTTCGATACCTTCGACATGGCCCTGCGTGCCGCCCGCGCCGGCTGTGGCGTGGCGCTGGTGCCGCGCTTCCTGGCCGAGGAGGAACTGGCGGCCGGTCAACTGAGCGTGCCCTGGTCGTTCGGGCTGACCAGTCGCGAGGCCTACTATCTGGCCTACCCGGAACACAAGGCCGAAGTGGGCAAGGTCAAGGGCTTCACCGACTGGATACTCGAGCACCTCGATCGCCCTGCCAGCCCCGGCTAGTCGATCGGGGCCTCGGCCGCGGCACACGCCAGGAGATGGTCGACGAAGCGGCGTACCCTGGGCAGTTCGCCGAGGTGCTCGGGGTACACCAGGTAATAGGCATCCGGCCCGCGCATGACATGTGGCCAGGCCAGCACGAGCCGGCCTGCGGCCAGTTCATCAGCGACGAAGAAGCGTGGCACCAGGGCCAGCCCGCCGCCACTCATGGCGGTGCGAATCAGCATCTGGAAGGTTTCGAAGCGGGTACCGTGGTAACTGTGCTCGCTGGCGATGTGTTGATCGGCAAACCAGCGATGCCAGGCATCGGGGCGGGTGGCGAGATGCAGCAGGCGGCGCTCGGCCAGGTCGGCGGCGTGTTGCGCGGGCTGGCGCGCCAGATAGTCCGGTGCGCCCACGGCGACGACCTCCTCCTCGAACAGCTTGTGGCACTCCAGGTTCGGCCAGTGGCCATGACCGTGGAAAATCGCCACCTCGATGTTCTCGCGCTCCAGGTCGAAGGCCTCGACGTGGTCGTGAACGCTGAGGTCGATCCGTGGGTTGGCGTCCAGGAAAGCCGGCAGCTGCCGCGCCAGCCAGCGCGCGCCGAAGGTCGGCAGGCAGGCGACGCGCAGGGCTTCGGCCTGGCCGCGGTAGGTCATGATCGAGTGCGCCGACATCTCGATCTGGGCCAGTATCCGGCGCACCTCGGTGAGATACAGCGAGCCCTCGGGGGTCAGCACCAGGTTACGCCGCACGCGCCGGAACAGCTTGTGCTGGAGATAGTCCTCTAGCTGGGCCACCTGCTTGCTGACGGCGCTCTGGGTGATGCTCAGTTCATCGGCGGCGCGCGTGAAGCTCAGATGACGCGCCGCGGCCTCGAAACACTGCATGGTCATGGTCGCGGGCAGGTGGCGGGCGCTCATGGCCGATCTCCGTGTTGGCAAGGATTCCGGGTGTTCATGCATCTGCCGGGTTATCTGCATTGTAAGGCAGGGTGGTGCAGGGTGCATGAGCACAGGGAATGGATAGCCCGCTTTTTTTCGTTTGCCGGCACGCTGCTGGCTCTGTTCTCATGCCAGGAGGATGGCCGCCGATCCGGGTGTCGAATGCCCCGCGGTGGCCCATGAATGACAAGCTCCAGGACGTGCTGGAACGCCAGCACGACAACACAGAGGTAGGCACGATGACGTCTCCGGTGTCGCATCACGAGATTCGTGATCGCTTTTCCCGCGCCATGTCGGCCATGTATCAGGATGAAGTGCCGCAGTACGGCACCCTGTTGGAGCTGGTGGCGGAGGTCAATCAGGAAACCCTGCACAACGACCCCGGGCTGGCCGAGCGACTCGAAGCCCACGATGAAATGAACCGCCTGGGCGTCGAGCGGCATGGCGCCATTCGTGTCGGCACGCCCGAGGAGCTGTCCATGCTGCGTCGGCTGTTCGCGGTGATGGGCATGTTCCCGGTGGGCTACTACGATCTGTCTGAAGCGGGGGTGCCGGTGCACTCGACGGCGTTCCGGCCGGTCGAGGACGAGGCGCTTTCGCGCAATCCGTTCCGGGTCTTCACCTCGCTGCTGCGTCTCGAACTCATCGAAAGCCCCGAGCTGCGCGAGCGGGCCGCCGAGATTCTCGCCCGGCGCGACATCTTCACCCCCGGCGCACGCGAGCTGATCGAACTCAGCGAACGCCAGGGCGGGCTGACCAGCGAGCAGGCCGATCGCTTCGTCAGCGAGGCATTGGAGACGTTTCGCTGGCATCAGGATGCCACCGTGGATCTCGATACCTATGAGGCCCTGCATGCCGAGCACCGCCTGATCGCCGACGTGGTCTGCTTTCGCGGGCCGCACATCAACCATCTGACGCCGCGCACCCTGGATATCGACGAGGTACAGCGACGCATGCCGGCGGTCGGTATCACGCCCAAGGACGTCATCGAAGGCCCGCCGCGCCGCGACTGCCCGATCCTGTTGCGCCAGACCAGCTTCAAGGCCCTGGAAGAGCCGACGCGTTTCGTCGGCGAGCGGCAGGGCAGCCACACCGCCCGCTTCGGCGAGATCGAGCAGCGCGGGGTGGCGCTGACCCCCGAAGGACGCGCGCTCTATGACCGCCTGCTCAAGGAGGCGCGACAGCACACCGCCGGCTTGGCCAACGACGCGCACCAGCAGGTGCTCGGCGAGGTCTTTCAGGCTTTCCCGGATACCCATGGCGAGTTGCGTCGCCGGGGGCTGGCGTTTTTCGATTACCGTCTGACCCGGGCCGGGCACGAGGCCGGCCTGGTGGCCGAGACCGACCTGGAGGCGCTGATCGAGCAGGGCCTGGTCAGCGCCCAGCCGATCACCTATGAGGACTTCCTGCCGGTGAGTGCCGCGGGCATCTTCCAGTCCAACCTAGGCGGTGACCAGAATCAGGCTTATGCCGGCAATGCCAATCGCGCGGCCTTCGAGGCGTCACTGGGCGCGGCCGTGACCGACGAGCTGGCGCTGTATGCCAGGCGCGAACAGGGCTCCATCGACGCCGTGATGGCCGCGCTGAGTGATGCTGGATAGCCTGGCATGGCTGAATAGTCTCTCACCCCTCGAGGGCGGGGTCGCGCTGCTGCTGATCGGACTCTCGACCCTGACCTCGATGCTCAGTGCCTCCATGGGTGTGGGCGGCGGCACCCTGCTGATCATGACCATGGCCCAGGTCATGCCCGGGGTGGCGCTGGTACCGGTGCACGGCATGGTGCAGCTGGGCTCCAATGCCGGTCGTACCCTGATGACCTGGCGCCATCTCAACTGGCCGATTCTGGGTGCCTTCGTGCCCGGCGTCATCGCCGGCGCCGGGCTGGCCAGCCTGTTGCTGGTGCGTCTGCCCGCCGGCGTGCTGGAGCTCTCCATCGCCGGCTTCGTGCTCTTCACTCTCTGGGGACCGGGGCTGCCCAAACGTAGCCTGGGGCGCGCGGGCACCGCCCTGGCCGGTGCCGTGACGACCTTCCTGTCCAGCTTCGTCGGCGCCAGTGGCCCGCTGGTGGCCGCCTTCATCAAGCAGCATGGCGGCGCGCGGCAAACCACGGTGGCCACCTTTGCGGCCTGCATGACCCTGCAGCACCTGACCAAGGCCTTTGTCTTCGGCATGGCCGGCTTCATCTTTCATGACTGGCTGGCCCTGATGGCCATGATGATCGCCGCCGGTGTGGTCGGCACCTGGCTGGGCCTGCGCCTGCTCGGGCGGCTCACGGAGCATCGTTTCGATGGCCTGTTCCGCTGGTGCATGACCCTGCTGGCGCTGCGCCTGATCTGGCTGGGCGTACAGCGCCTCGGCCTGATCGGTGCTGGAGCATGATAATCCGCCCCGAAAGCGCAATTTTGCCAGCAATGTCGTGAAAAAGGCTGAATAATAGGGGCTTGTCCCCTGTACAGGGCGGCGATCTGGTTCATAATGCAGCATGTGCAGCAGACGTCACAACGCTAGAGGAAGAGCCCATGGGGCGCATAACGACACGGCGATGGTGCTTCGCCTTGACCCTGTTTTTCATCGCGACATTGCTGGCCAGCACCGCTCAAGCGCAGAACCCGCGCTACGCGGGGATCGTGGTCGATACCGAAACCAGCGAGATTCTCTACGCCGAGAATGCCGATGAGCCGCGGTATCCCGCTTCCCTGACGAAGATGATGACCCTTTACATGCTGTTCGAGTCGCTGGATGAAGGCCGCATGACCCTCGACCAGCGCCTGCCGGTGTCGTCCACGGCATCGAAGATGCCGGCCACCAAGTTGTGGCTGAAACCGGGCAGCAGCATCGAGGTGGAAACGGCGATCAAGTCCCTGATCGTGCGTTCCGCCAATGACGTCGCGGTTGTGGTGGCCGAGGCGCTGGGCGGCAGCGAGGAACACTTTGCGCGCATGATGACCTCCCGGGCACGCGAACTGGGCATGCAGGATACGACCTTCCGCAATGCCTCCGGCCTGCCCGATGACCGCCAGGTCACCACGGCGCGCGACATGGCCATGCTGGCGCGTCGTCTGATGCTCGACTTCCCCCAGTATTACCCCTACTTCTCGAAGACCCGCTTCACCTGGCGCGGCAAGACGGTGACCGGCCATAACAACCTGCTCGACACCTATCCCGGTGCCGATGGCCTCAAGACAGGCTTCATCCGCGCCTCCGGCTTCAATGTGGCGACCTCGGCCAAGCGTAACGGGCGGCGCATGCTGTCGGTGGTCATGGGCGGTTACTCCTCGTCCTCGCGGGATGAGCACATGACCGACCTGCTCAATCGAGGCTTCATGCGCTCGTCGCTGGATAACGGCCGTGGCTTCCTGGCCAATACCCGCATCGCCAACGACTACCTGCTGCCCCGCAGCGAGCGTCCCATGCCGTCTTCCGGCGGCATGATGGCCAGCCGCGGCAACTCGGTGGCCTCTCTGCCGGCATCGCGCTCGTCCTCGCCATCCGCGGCCGGCGCGAATGCCGGGTCGGTCAGCGCCCCGTCGAGTGACGAAGCCATCGTCGCGGAGACGCGCCAGACCGGCATGGGAGACGCCGGTTCGACGCCCCGGCAGGAGCAGCCCGCCGCGTCGACATCATCCACATCCGGCCCGGTGGTGGCGTCCATCGACGAGTCATCCGGCAACGCCTCGGCCAGTAGCGCTGCGTCCAGTGCCGCCTCCTCGAGTAGCGTGGCCTCCAGCACCACCGCATCCGAGGCGAACGCCTCGACGCCCGAGCCGGGGCCGGTCGTGTCCTCCGCAACGTCCGATGCAGAGGCGTCCGCGTCGGCTGCCGGCGAGTCCGATCCGATTCGCGATCTGTCCGAGCAGCAGGACCAGCCGGCTGCCTCGGGGAGCTGGGGCGTGCAGGTCGGCGCCTTCAGCGACTCGGACAACGCGCGTCGCCTCGCGGCGCGGGCCGCCGAACGCCTGACCTCCGAACTGGCCGATGCCCGTGTAGCCGTGCCGCACGTGGCCGAGGCCGGCGTCTATCGGGCCCGCCTGGTGGACATGGGCGAGAGCCAGGCGCGCAGTGCCTGCCGTCGCCTGCAGGCTCAGGGGATGGACTGCATGGTGGTGCAGGCATCGTTCTGATTCAGGCTTGAGACCAAGGGCGGGGTTGCCGCGTCCTGCCCGAGTCGTTAGCGTCAAGGTGGTAGCCCGTTACCGGGCCCAGGCTATTCAGCACCCCATCGGCCCTGCCGGTGGGGTGTTTCATTGCGACGGCACAGCGACGAGGAGAGGTCATGTCGTCATCGTTCAAGGGCATCCTGTGCATGTGCGGCGGCGTGCTGTGCCTGGCACTCGGCGATGCCATTACCAAGTGGCTGGGCGAGACGCACTCGCCGCTGCAGATCATCTTCTTTCGCACCCTGGTGTCGCTGCCGCTGATCGCCCTGATCGCGCGGTTCAGCGGCGGGCTGCGCAAGCTCAGGACGCGTCGGCCGGGGGGCCACCTGCTGCGCGGGCTGGTCTTCACCGGCACCATGGTCTGCTTCATGTGGGGGCTGACGCTGCTGCCGCTGGCCGAGACCACGGCCATCGCCTTCGCCGCGCCCTTGTTCGTCAATCTGCTCTCGGTGCCGCTGCTGGGTGAGCGGGTCGATCGCACGACACTGCTGGCGACGCTGGTCGGCTTTGCCGGCGTACTGGTGGTGGTCCGTCCCGGCGGAGAGAGCTTCCAGCCGGCGGCCCTGATCGTGATCGGGGCGGCGATCTGCTATGCGCTGACCATGATCACCGCGCGGCGTTACGGTGATCGCGAGCACCTCTGGGCCATGGTCTTCTACACCACTCTGGTGCCGATGCTGGTGTCGGCGGCGACCCTGCCCTGGGTCTGGCAGATGCCGGCGCCGATCCACTGGCCGTTCTTCCTGCTGGCCGGAGTGCTGGGGGTGGGCGCCATGATCGGGCTGACCCTGGCCTTCCGTTACGCCCCCGCGGCGCTGGCCGCACCCTTCGACTACACGGCACTGCTGTGGGCCGTGCTGCTGGGCTGGTGGATCTGGGACGAAGTGCCGGACCTGTGGGTGCTGGTGGGCGGCTCGCTGATCATCCTCAGTGGCCTGGCGATCGCCTACCATGAGCGGCGCGTGGCGTTGAATCGGCGCCCCACGGCCTGAGATCGCTACTCAGCAGGTCTGGCCGAAGTACGGAAAGGCGCGCGCCGCGGCTTGCGGGTCGGGTGTGCCGCAGATGGCCGAGATCACGGCCATGCCGTTGACGCCCGCGCGCTGCACGGCCGCGGCGTGCTCGGCCTTGAGACCGCCGATGGCCACCGTGGGCAGTGGGCTGGCGCCGGCCAGGGCGGCCAGCCCGTCGAAACCGAGCGGGGCCGCGTGGTCCTGCTTGCTGGGCGTGGCAAACACCGGCCCCAGCCCCAGATAGTCGAGCCGCGTCGTATCGACCCTGGCCAGCTGGTCATGGGTCTGCACCGAAAGGCCTAGAATGGCTTCCGGCCCCAGGGCGGCGCGGGCTTCATGGACCTCGCCGTCGTCCTGGCCGATATGCAGGCCATCGGCGCCACTGGCCAGGGCGACCTCCAACCGATCATTGATCAACAGCGGCACGCCGCTACCCGCCAGGGCAGCCTTGAGGCGTCGGGCCACCGGAATCAGCTCGGCATCGCCGGCCTGCTTGTCGCGCAGCTGCACCAGGGTCACGCCGCCTGCCACGGCGGCGAGGACGGTGTCTTCCAGGCCGCGCTCGGCGCACAGTTCGGGGTCGGTGACCAGATAGAGCGAGAGATCAAGGCGCATCGTAGAGCTCCACTCGGGCCTGGCGGTTCAGGGTCTCGGGGTCGAGTCGATACACGGCGTCGATGAAGGCGACGCTGAAGCTGCCGGGGCCCTGCGCCTCTTCGCCGGCCAGGCGGCCGGCCTCGGCATAGCTGGCGAGTGCCGCCACACAGGCCTCGAAGGGATCCTCGGCCACCGCCAGGTATGCGCCTACCACGCCGCTCAGGGCACAGCCCAGGGTGGTGACCAGCGGCATCAGGGCATGCCCGCCGGCGATACGTGCCAGGCGCCGACCGTCGGTCACCAGGTCCGTTTCGCCGGTCACGGCGACGACCCCACCGGTGCGCTGTGCCAGCGTCACGGCGGCACTCTCGGCATCGTCGCTGGTGTCGGTACTGTCGACGCCTTGGCCACCACTGCCCTGATTCGCCAGTGACAGGATTTCCGAGGCATTGCCGCGTATGACGGTCGGCGAAAGCGCCAGCAGACGCTGGCCGGCATCACGGCGCAGCGCCGTGGCGCCCACCGCGACGGGATCGAGTACCCAGGGAGTGCCAGCCTCATTGGCGGCGCGGGCGGCGTCCTCCATGGCATCCACCCAGTGCGGCGACAGGGTGCCGATGTTCAGGGTCACGGCCCCGGCCAGGCGCGCAAACTCGGCGACTTCTTCGCGGGCATGGGCCATGGCCGGCGAGGCGCCCAGCGCCAGCAGCACATTGGCCATGGTATTCATGGCGACATGATTGGTGATGTTGTGCACCAGCGGGCGGGCCTGGCGCATGCGGCGCAGGTGGCTGGCGAGATCGATGCTGTGCATGGCAACTCCCGGGCGAGGGGAGGTGCCAGCGAGGCAGGGCCGGCACGACTCCCTCCGCCGGCATTATCCGGGTCAGGTGGTGAGGGTGCATCTCAGCCGGTCGGCATCGCCGCCGGCGCCCCTGTCGTCAGGCTTTTACTATCCGCGGTGGCGCCGCATCTGTAAAGAGGCGGCAGTGGCATCGGCCACCGCCGCCGGGCGATCAAGAGCGCTTGGGCTGCTTGACCACACGCAGATACGGCTTCTGCTCGTCCCAGCCTTGTGGGAAGAGCTTCTGCGCCTCCTCGTTGCTGACTGCCGGTACGATGATGCAGTCATCGCCATCCTGCCAGTTCACTGGTGTGGCCAGCTTGTGCTCGTCGGTGAGCTGCAGGCTGTCCAGCACGCGCAGCACTTCGGCGAAGTTGCGACCGGTGCTGGCCGGATAGGTGATGGTCAGGCGGACCTTCTTGTTCGGATCGATGATGAAGACGCTACGCACCGTCAGGGTGTCGTTGGCGTTGGGGTGGATCATGCCGTACAGGTCGCTGACCTTGCGATCACCATCCGCGAGCAGCGGGAAGTTCAGGCCCTGGCCCTGGGTGTCCTGAATATCGCCGGCCCACTTTTCATGGTCTTCCAGCGGGTCGACGGACAGGCCGATGGCCCTGGTGTTGCGCTTGTCGAATTCCGGCTTGAGCCGCGAGACCTCACCCAGCTCGGTGGTGCACACCGGGGTGAAATCCTTGGGATGCGAGAACAGGATGACCCAGTTGTCCCCGGCCCACTCATGGAAGTTGATGGTGCCAGCCGTGCTTTCCTGCGTGAAATCTGGTGCGATATCGCCGAGTTGCAATGACATGTCAGGCTCCTCTGGGTTGAGTTGATGGCATCGCCCACGCGCTGCCGTATCGACGGCCTCAGCATTACATGGGGGCAATGGGTTGGGGAAACAACCTGTGGTGATATGGTTAGCACGAGCTTCGAGCTTCGAGCTTCGAGCTTCGAGATACGAGCTTCGAGCCGTCCTGTGCATGGATATGCACCGTGGCATCAATCCGGCTCCCAGCCGCTCGTCCCTCGCTACTCGATACTCGCCATGTGCCTGGGCAAGCACCGCGCATTATCTCGACTCCCAACTGCTCGCAGCTCGTTTCTCGTGACTCGGCCAAATCAAGGTGCCGGCGCGGCGGCGCCGAGAAACCGCTCCTGCCAATAATCCAGCCCCAGCGGGGTGGTGGTCACCTGGCGCCCGCGCCCCGGGGCATGAATCATCCGATTGTTGCCCAGGTAGATGCCGACGTGGCTGGCATCGCCGCCGCCGCTGGTGTCGAAGAACAACAGATCCCCCGGGCGGGCGGTGTCGATGGGCGGCAGGCGGTCGAACTGCTGACTGGAGGTGCGCGGCACGCTGATGCCGGCGCGGGCGTAAGTCAGCTGAACCAGCCCCGAGCAGTCCAGGCCGCTGAGGGTATCGCCGCCATAGCGATAGGGTGTGCCGAGTGCCTGACGGGCTTCCGCCAGGATCATGGTGCGTTCCATGGAAAGGCCGCCCGCGTCGCGGGTGGCCAGGTCCGGCCCGGCGCAACCGGCCAGCCACAGCAACAGCATCAACGCCAGTGGCCAGCGCGGCAGGCAGGGGCGAGCAGGGTTGGGGCAGGCTGACATGCGGGGCTCCCGAGGCACTGGGCAAGGATGTGGGCATCACTCGCCAAGCCTAACCCCTGGCGGCCCTCACTGGAAGGCGATACGCGTGCCGTGCGTCAGGCGCTCTTCCGGTGTCATGGCGTGTCCGGGCACCCCGATCATCTCGTCACCGCACTGGTCATCCCAGGTGAGCACGCCATGCGTTAGTCCCGCCTCGCCCAGCAGCTCACGGATCTGCCCGGTACCCAGGTAGGTGCAGGTCCTGCCTTCCTTGTCGGAGAGCGTGGATACTCCGCCGGCATGGTGGAAGCGCACGGTGTAGATGCCATCCTGGGACTCGACTTCCACGATCGGCGCAAAGCCGTGAGAAACGGCACGGACCAGCTGCTTGTAGGTGATATGGTCACCCAGTGTCGCGTCGGTGGTCATGATGACCCCCTTGGTAGCGGTGTACTACTTGAATGTAGATTCCCCCTGCGATGACTGCCATGCCGAGACGGGTGGAAATCCGCGGGCCGCGCCCCCATGCAAGGGGGTACACCTTTGCACGACCTTATTTGCGACCAGACAAGGAGCATGACATGAGCTTTCAGGGCGAACAGCATCCCGGCGTGCAGGCCCCGGCCAGCGAGACCCGGGGATTCCGCTTGAACCACACCATGCTGCGCGTCAAGGATCCGCAGACCGCGCTCGAGTTCTACTCGCGCGTCTTCGGCATGCAGGTCCTGCGCAAGCTGGATTTCGAGGAAATGGGCTTCTCGCTCTACTTCCTGGCCAGGCTGGAAGAGGGCGATGCAGTACCCGAGGATGCTGCCCAGCGCAGCGTCTGGACCTTCAGTCAGAAAGGCCTGCTGGAGCTGACGCATAACTGGGGCACCGAAGACCAGGCCGACTTCGCCTACCACGACGGCAACGCCGAGCCGCAGGGCTTCGGTCATATCTGCTTCTCGGTGCCTGACCTGGACGCCGCCCAGGCCTGGTTCGACGCCAATGACGTCGAGTTCATCAAGCGCGCCGATCAGGGCAAGATGCCGGATGTGATCTTCGTCAAGGACGCCGATGGCTACTGGATCGAGGTCGTCGAGGCCGAGCGCATGGCCAGCAAGGGCGATTAACATCGCCTACGAGCTACGAGCTACGAGCTACGAGCTACGAGCTACGAGCTACGAGCTACGAGCTACGAGCCGCGAGTGCGGCCAGGTGTCGTAGGGCAATGGATTGAGCTTGCCTTGCGTCGAGTGCAGCACCATGCACGTTGCGGCCAACAAAGCGATGCGCAAGCGTTGCTGGCCGGCGTCCTCACAGCGCCTCAGTGCTCATGACCATGATCGTGGTCGTGATCATGATCGCCATGCTCGTGTTCATCTTCATGGGATGCATCGGCGGGGGCCGTGTCCTGCCCCAGGGCCTCGTGCAGCACGCGGGCGTTGTGACGCAGCATGCCGATATAGGTGCTGGCCTCGCCTTCGTCCGACAGGGCGCCGGAGTAGAGGGTGCCGGCCACCGGACGGCCGGTCTCCTCGGCCAGCTGGTCGATGATGGCCGGACTGGTCATGTTCTCGTGAAACAGCGCCTGCACATTGTTGGCCTTGATGACGTCGATCAGCTCGGCCATGTGCGCCGCGCTGGGTTCCGACGCCGTGGTCAGCCCGGCCGGTGACAGAAACTCGACATCATAGGCCTGGGCGAAATAGCTGAAGGAATCATGCCCGGTGATCACGCTGGTGGTGTCGGGCAGGGCGGCCATCTGGTCGCGAATGTCGGCATCCAGCGCCTCCAGTTCGGCCAGGTAGGCCTCGGCACGCTGGCGATAGGCCGCCTCGTGCGCCGGGTCCGCCTCGATCAACCCATCGCGGATGTTTTCGACATAGATCTTGCCGAGAACCGGGTCCAGCCAGGCGTGCGGATCCTCGCCGCCATGATCGTGCTGGTGATCATGGGCCGCATGCGAGTGGCTGGCCTGCTCGTGCTCGGCGTGATCATGCCCGGAGTGGTCGTGCTCGGCGTGATCGCCATGGTCGTGTGCCGCCTGGCTACCATCCTCCGCGGACTCGGCCGCCCCGGGGCCACTGATGCCGTCGGTGGCGACGACCCGGGTACCCGCGTAGTCGCCGGACTCCAGCAGGCGCTCCATCCAGCCCTCGAAGTGCATGCCGTTGAAGACCACCAGGTCCGCCTCGGTCAGTTGGCGGGCGTCGTCGGGGCGCGGCGAGTAGACGTGGGCATCGCCATTGGCGCCGACCAGCGAGGTGACGTCGACATGCTCGCCGCCCACCTGCTCGACCATATCGGCGAGAATGCTGAAGCTGGCGACCACCTGCACGCGCTCGGCGGCCAGCACGGAGGGCATGGCCAGCAGGGCGGCAAGGCCGGTGACGAGGCTGGCGCGGCGTGTGAAGCGATGAGCGGATGGCATGCGTGAGCTCCCTTCGAGTCAGTCAGTGGATGGCGTGTTCAGCGGCGCGGCGCGCAACCGGTGCCGGGCAACCAGGCTGTTGTGTCGGCCGAACAGCGCCGAGAGGACATACGCCAGGCCGGCTGTCAGGATGATGGCCGGGCCGGACGGCAGACTGAGGTGGAACGACAGCAACAGGCCGCCCAGGTTGGCGACCAGCGCGATGACGATGGCCAGGGCAATCAGGCCTTCCAGCCGCTGGCTCCAGAAGCGCGCCGTGGTCGCCGGCAGCATCATCAGGCCCACGGCCATCAGCGTGCCCAGGGTCTGGAAGCCGGCGGTCAGGTTGAGCACCACCAGGCCCAGGAAGACGCCATGCACCAGGCCGCCGCGCACGCCCTGGCCGCGCAGGAACAGCGGGTCCAGACACTCGACCACCAGCGCCCGGAAGATGATCGCCAGCATTAGCACGATCAGCGTGGCGATGCCGACGATCAGCAGCAGCGCCGTGGTATCCACCGCCAGCACCGAGCCGAACAGCACATGGGTCAGGTCCACGCTGCTGCCGCCCAGCGAGACCAGCATCACCCCGGCGGCCAGCGAGATCAAAAAGAAGCTCGCCATGGCCGAGTCCTCGCGGTGCCCGGTCATCTGCGAGACGCTGCCCGCCAGCACCGCCACCACCAGGCCGGAGAGAATCCCGC
Organism: Halomonas sabkhae; assembly: GCF_030409265.1. Classification (NCBI taxonomy): domain Bacteria; kingdom Pseudomonadati; phylum Pseudomonadota; class Gammaproteobacteria; order Oceanospirillales; family Halomonadaceae; genus Halomonas; species Halomonas sabkhae. The sequence goes on along the minus strand of NZ_JAUFPM010000012.1, from coordinate 204,994 downwards.
CGAGGCTCATGATCGGCAGCGAGAACCCGGCGAACAGAAAGCCCAGTGCGATGCCCGGCAGGATGGCGTGGGACATGGCATCGCCGATCAGGCTCATGCCGCGCAGCATCAGGAACACGCCCAGCGGCGGGGCCGCCAGCGACAGGGCCAGGCCTGCCACCGCGGCGCGGTTCATGAAGCCGTATTCGAAGGGCGCGAGCAGCCAGGCGTCAAGCAGTGCCAGCATGGTGAATATCCGAAAAATCAATGGGCAGGCGGGGAGCCCGGGCCGGTTGCCCGGTGTGATGATCGAGCAGCGCTTCGGTGCCGACCCAGCGACCATGGCCACCGGCCAGCAGCAGCACATCATCGGCCAGGCGCGACAGCTGCTCCATGTCGTGCAGCACCACCAGAATGGTCGCGCCCGCGGCGGCCATGTCGCGCAGCACCTCCATCATCACCTCGACGGTCTCGCCATCGACGTTGGCAAAGGGCTCGTCGAGCAACAGCAGCTCGGCCTCCTGCATCAGGGTGCGGCCGATCAGGGCGCGCTGGCGCTGGCCACCGGAGAGCTCGCCCAGCTGGCGGTGCGCCAGGTGCGAGATGCCCAGGCGCGCCATGATCTCGCGACCCCGCCGATAGTGCGCGGCGCAGTAGCCCTTGAGGGCGCCATGGCTCGGCCAGGTGCCGGTCATGATCAGTTCCTCGACACTCATCGGGAAGGTCAGATCCAGGGCCAGTTGTTGCGGCAGCCAGGCGCAACGCTCGCGCGATACCTCACAGGCCACGCGGCCGGCGACCGGCGGCAACATGCCCATGAGCGCCGAGATCAGGGTGCTCTTGCCGGCCCCGTTGGCGCCGATCAGGGCAGTGATGGCACCATCCTGGAAGCTGCCGTCCAGATGCTCGAGTACCGTCTGGCCACCCCGTGCCAGCTGCAGGTCCTGAAGCGTCAGGCGTGCCATCAGCCCGCGCCTCCCAGCACCCAGGCCACCGCCAGCCACAGCACGGCCAGCGGTGCCGCTGCCAGCAGCAAGCGCCGGCTGGCCGAGAGCGACATCAAGGAAAAATGACAGGGCCCCTCGGGGCGATGTCGGTGAGAACGGTGTGCCATGGTGATCGGTCTCCGAAAATGCGCGGAAGTTATAACATAACATCATTGGGCCGCCAACCCGGCAAGACTGATAAAATACCCCGGCAACTTCCCCGAATGGACGTGACGATAATGCGCAACGCGACACTGCCGATTCTCGGCGCCCTCGGCCTGGCCGGCCTGCTGGGCCTGGCCGCCCCCAATGCCTTCGCTACCGGTGAAACCGGGCTCTACCTGGGCGGTGGCGCCGGCCAGACGCATGGCGACGGCCGGTTCGACGACGAGACCGAGCACTGGAAGCTGGTGGGCGGCTACAACTTCAGCTGGCTGCCGTTCATCGACGTGGGCGGGGAGCTGGCCTACGTCAATGCCGACTCACTCAAGGGCAGCGCCAATGGCCAGGCGGCCAGCCTGGACGTGGACAGCGTGCAGGCCACCGGCGTGCTGGGCTGGAGCCTCGGGCCGGTCGGTCTCTACGGCAAGGCCGGCATGGCCGATTGGGACGCCGAGCGGCGCGGCGCCGGTATCGACGCCGACCTCTCCGGCACCTCGCCCGTCTATGGCCTGGGCGTGCGGGCCGGCCTGCTCGATGTCACCGGGCGACTGGAAGTCGAACGCCTGGATACCGACGACATCGGCAACCTCGACATGGTGACGGCCAGCGTGGTCTATACCTTCTGACCGGCTCGTCCGAAGGCCCGGCCACAGCGGCCGGGCATCAGGCCAGGGGAGTCACGACCACAGAATCCAGGAGGCCAGGGAGTCGCGGTTGGCAATCTCGATCTGCTGAGCGCGCGGGTTGGCCTCGGCATGATTCGGATTGACGCCCAGCTCGCGCAGCGCATAGCGCGCCAGCGGCCCCCGGCAATGCAGCTCCAATTCGCCATCCGGCATGCCGTAATCCATGGCCAGCAGCTCGCGTTCAGCCTGGGGCAGGCGGCGATCGGGAATCAGACGCACCGCCACCCGGGTCTGCCAGCGTTCGTCATTTTCCGCATCATGCCGGCCCAGCATCGGCCCCACATCTTCCGGTACACCGCGAAAGCGGCTCAGCACGAAGTCGCGATACTCGCGGTTCTTCTCGCAGAAGGCGCGCACATGCCAGCGCCCGGCGGCAAACACCAGGGTGTGCGGCACGATGATCCGCCCCTCGCCTGCCGGGCTGGAAAAGGACGCGTAATTGACCTCCAGGCGACGCTTCTCGCGGGACGCCCGGACCAGCTCGCGCACCACCGCCGGCGTGATCGCCCGGCTCGGCATCGGCAGCGACTCGGTGTTCGCCGCCCCCATGCTCAAGCCGGCAAACGGCGAATCCAGGGTGTCGTGAATATTCAGCAGGCGTAGGTACTCATCAACCCGGCCCTGGGTGAAAAGCGGCACAAAGGCCGAGCTGGGCAGGTAACCATGACGCTGCCGATCATAGCTCAGGTTGTGCGGTGCCAACTGGCGATACGCGCGCAGCACCTTCTGCGCCTGCTGGCGCCCGATGCCGAACGCCTCACCGATCTGGCCGGCCGCCACGCGCCCTTCCCACAACGCCAGGATCTCGATCAAGCGATATCGGGCCAGCGTATCCCAGGGGATGGTCGTCAACGATGACATGACTCCCTCCATGGCTGTCATATTCCAGGTTGCTCATCATCCCCCGCATTCTAGCTCACCTTCAACAGGCCGGGTTGAAGAGTGTTGTGGATGAATGTCCAGTGGTGGCGAGAGTAAAGGAAGGCGTGCTTGGATGTAGTCAGACATAGGGCAGGCAGGGCAACGACATGGACGATATCTCTCCATCGGACCTCAAGACCATTCTGCATTCCAAACGCGCCAACCTGTATTACCTGCAGCATTGCCGCGTGCTGGTGAAGGACGGTCGTGTTGAATACGTCACCGATGAAGGCAAGCAGTCTAGTTACTGGAATATCCCGATTGCCAACACCACTTCCTTATTGCTGGGTACCGGAACATCCATCACACAGGCGGCCATGCGCGAGCTGGCTAAAGCCGGTGTCCTGGTAGGGTTTTGTGGTGGTGGAGGTACGCCGCTTTTTGCAGCCAATGAAGTGGATGTCGATGTTGCCTGGCTGACACCCCAGAGTGAATATCGCCCCACCGAATACCTGCAGCACTGGGTAAACTTCTGGTTTGACGATGCCAAACGGCTCGAAGCGGCACGGGCTTTTCAAATGGCACGGATATCGCGCATCGAAGCCCTTTGGCAAAGCCGTGCGCTTCAGGACGCCGGGTTTGAGAGCTCGCGGGAGCGACTTAGTGACGCGTTATCCCAGCATCGCGATGCCATTGCCGAGGCTGCTGACACGGTGGAGCTGCTGACCCTGGAAGCGCGTTTGACCAAAACGCTGTTCAAGCTGTCGACCCAAGCGGTGGATTACGGTGAATTCACCCGTGCCAAGCGAGGCGGTGGTACAGATCCCGCCAACCGCTTTCTCGATCATGGCAACTATCTGGCCTATGGGTTGGCCGCCACAGCGACATGGGTGCTGGGCATTCCCCATGGTCTGGCGGTATTGCATGGCAAGACCCGTCGTGGCGGTCTGGTGTTTGATGTGGCGGACCTGGTCAAGGATGCCATCATCCTCCCGCAAGCCTTTCTGTCGGCCATGCGCGGTGACGAGGAACAAGAGTTTCGGCAGGCCTGCATCGAGCGGTTAACGCGCACCGAGTCTCTCGATTTCATGATCGACACGCTAAAAGCCGTAGCCCTCGACCTCGGAGGGCCGGACGCATGAATGTGCTGCTGGTGTCGCAATGCAACAAGAACGCGCTCAAGGAAACGCGGCGCATCCTGGATCAATTTGCCGAACGTCGAGGCGAGCGTACCTGGCAAACCCCCATCACTCTTGAGGGGCTCAACACTCTCCGGAAGTTGTTGCGCAAGACCGCCCGCAAGAATACCGCCGTGGCGTGTCACTGGATTCGTGGCCATGACCACAGTGAGCTGATGTGGGTGGTCGGCGATGCCAAGCGCTTCAATCTACAGGGAACGGTTCCCACTAATACCACGTCTCGGGATATCCTACGTCGCGAAGACGAAAACGACTGGCATAGTGGCGAAGATATACGGCTGCTGGCTTCCATGGCGGCATTGCTGCATGACTTGGGGAAAGCGACCGAAGCTTTCCAGAAACGTCTGCAAGGCAAGCTGGAAGGGCGCAACGTGTACCGCCATGAGTGGGTGTCGCTGCGGCTTTTCCAAGCCTTCGTTGGGAATGACGATGACGCGACCTGGTTAACGCGGCTCGCTGAAGGCCGCTATCAGACTCAAGATTGGCTAGAGGCGTTGGAGTGCGATGGGCTCGATGCCAGCCCCTCCGCTGTATTCCGCCGATTGCCGCCGTTAGCGGCTGCGCTTGGCTGGCTGGTCATTAGCCACCATCGTTTACCTCTCAAGCCTCCCGACGACACGTCGGACCCGGCGACACGCTGGGGGAGCCGCAATGTCACGCTACAAATGGAGCAGTTGGACGATCTTCTAGGACTTATCGACGCGCAGTGGAATGAAATTCCTTCAACGCAAGAGTCATCACGTATTGCTCCCTATTGGCAATTCAAGCATGGCTTACCGGTGGAGACTCGACGTTGGCGCGAACGTGCCTCTCGACAAGCGAAACGTCTATTGGAACGTCATTCCGGCGGAGTCAATTGGCTGGATAGCCCGTATGTCATGCACCTATCCCGCTTGTGCTTGATGCTTGCCGATCATCACTATTCAAGCCTCGAAGATCCTGCGCATCGTGTATCAGGCGAGTCGCAGTATCCACTGGTTGCCAATACCGTGCGCAAGACGGGGCAGCCGAACCAACTGTTGGATGAGCATATTCTGGGGGTCGAAAAGCATGCAGCAGTAGCTGCGCGAGCGCTACCCAGTGTTGATACTCACCTGCCACGTCTGGCGCGACATAAAGGCTTCCGCAAGCGTAGTAAGCATGCGCGCTTTCGCTGGCAGGACAAGGCTTTCGATCTCGCCCAGTCGCTGCGTGAACGCAGCCAGCGCCAAGGCTTTTTCGGTATTAACATGGCCTCCACGGGCTGCGGTAAGACACTGGCCAACGGACGTATCCTGTATGCGCTCGCTGACCCGGAGCAGGGCGCACGCTTTAGTATTGCGCTGGGACTGCGCACGCTCACCTTGCAAACCGGTCAAGCCTTGCGTGAGCGCCTCAACCTGGGAGAAGACGAACTTGCGGTGAGGGTTGGTGGCAGTGCCAATAAGGCCCTTTTCGATCACTATGAGCGTGACGCAGAGGCCAGTGGCTCCGCCTCTCGGCAGGGGCTGATTGATGAAGATGCTCACGTCGTGTTCGAGGGCAACTTCGAGAGCCACCCGCTGCTGAAACGTCTGGGAGATCAGCCGGGAACGCGCTCGCTGGCGGCTGCCCCCATTCTGGTATGCACTGTGGATCATTTGATGCCGGCGACCGAAAGCACCAGAGGGGGCCAGCAGATCGTCCCCATGTTGCGCCTGATGAGCAGTGACCTGGTGCTTGATGAAATCGACGACTTCGATATCAACGACCTACCCGCGCTCACACGGTTGGTCCATTGGGCGGGGCTGCTTGGCTCGCGCGTGTTACTGTCATCGGCCACTTTGCCTCCCGCCCTGGTACGCGGCTTGTACGATGCCTACCGCAGTGGGCGTGAAGCCTACCAGCGTCATCGCGGGGAGCCGGGCCTGCCGGTGGAGATTTGTTGCGCGTGGTTCGATGAAAATGATCGTCAGCATCAAGACTGTGCCGATGGTGACGCGTTCAGCGCTGCGCATGCCGCTTTTGCTGGACGTCGACTCAAGCGCTTGGCCGATACCCCTGTGCGAAGGCGGGGAGAACTCATCCCTATGCCATCACTGGGCAAGCGGCAGGAAGAAGTTCGCGCGGGGCTGGCGGAACTGTTTCGTGATCAAGCGAGCCAGCTGCATGAACGCCACCACTCTCACGATCCGGTAACGGGTAAGCGTGTGAGCTTTGGCCTGATACGCATGGCCAATATCGACCCACTGGTAGATGTAGCGACCGAACTGTTTCAGTTGGGCGCCCTCGATGGCCAGCGGATTCACCTTTGTGTCTATCATTCCCGCCATCCGCTAGTCATGCGCTCGGCGATCGAACGCCGGTTAGATAAAACACTGCAGCGCCATGAGCCCAATGATGGCGAACCAGAACGCGTGTTTCAGCAATCGGATATACGTCGCTTGCTGGATAGTAGCGAAGAGAGGGATCAGTTATTTATCGTTCTAGGCTCGCCGGTAACCGAAGTCGGTCGCGACCACGATTACGACTGGGCGATTGTCGAGCCCTCTTCCATGCGCTCGATCATTCAACTGGCCGGGCGTGTCTGGCGTCATCGTGACAAGCGCTGCGATACGCCGAATATTCAACTCCTGGAGACCAACCTCAAACATCTGGAAGACCCCGGGCGCCTCGCCTTCCAGCGCCCGGGGTTCGAGACGGACGAGTCCTGGCGACTCATCGACCACTCGCTTAATTCACTACTAGCCCCGGAAGAGTATCAGGTGATTGATGCCAGCCCCCGCGTCCTGGAACGTGAGGCTCTACAACCCCGTGAAAGCCTAGTAGACCTGGAACATCAACGGCTGACAACGCAGATGATCGAGCAGCCCGCTGCACCATTGACCAAGAAAGAGATTCGGTTAGGCAAGGAGCCGCCGCTACCTCCTCTGGGGGCGTATAGCTGGTATGTCGTGCCCCGCATGCACTTGACCGGCGTGCTCATACAGCGTCAGCCATTCCGGCAGCAAACGCAGACGGATGTGGAACTAGCATTGTTGCCTGACGATGGCGGTGAAACCTGGACACTGCATCGGGTTGAGGACGGTACCAAGCGTGGCGAAACGCTTTACGTGGAGGTGGAAGAAAGCCTGCTGACGCGAGTCGACTTGGCGATGCAGCAAGGCGACAGGATTCAGCCCTGGGGAACCGATGACTACCTGACGGCTCTGACCTACCTCGCCGAGGATCTGGATATCCCGCTTGACCGAGCTGCACAGACATTTGGCATCGTCAGCGTACCCGAAAGCACGCATGGCTGGCGCTATCACCCCATGCTGGGGTTTGTTAAAAATTAGAGAACTCAAAAATAAAGCAAGGGAATTAGTAGATAAGCAATTATTAAATCAACGATCATGCCGATTAAGGTGATATATGGCAATGACACAAAAAGCCGCAGGGATGCGCGATTTGGTTGAGCGATTCTTAAAGGATCGGTTCGATACCAAAGCGGAAAAGCTGACTCCCGATGATTCCAAGTACCAAGCGCTGGTTGAACAGTTCCTGCGTGAGAACTGGCTCAACGACGCAGCGCGACGTGTCAGTCAACTACAAGTCGTGACACACTCCCTCAAACCTATCCACCCAGATGCCAAGGGCTCTAATCTCTATGCGCCCCCTGCGTCTCTTGACAAGCATCAAGCGGTGGGAAGCCATGTGTTGCCGGCGGACTTCAATGGCGATGTTGTGGGTAATGCCGCCGCTCTCGATGTGTATAAATTCTTGAAGCTCGAGTACGACGGCAAATCATTGCTGGAGTGGGTGCTTGAGAAAGACACCGAGCTAGCGCGTGCCTTGAGCGACGACTCGGAGCAGTCACAGGCTTGGATGAAGGCTTTTTCTGGCATTACCGAGCCTCGCGGCGGGCACGCCTCTCATTCCCTTGCCAAGCAAATGTACTGGCTGACAGGCGAAGATGCGGTCGATAATGACGACTTCCACCTACTGGCGCCGCTCTATGCGACATCGCTGGCGCATCGCGTCTTCCAGACGATCAATCATGACCGCTTCAGTGACGAGGCCAAGGAGGCCCGAAAGGCCAAGCGTGAAGGCAAGCTGTGCGAACAAGAAGTTCATGATTACCCTGATATCGCTGCACAAAAGATGGGCGGTACCAAGCCGCAGAATATCTCGCAATTGAATAGTGAACGAGGCGGTAGTAATTACTTGCTGGCTTCGTTACCACCCCGCTGGAATGTACGTGACATTCGCCCACCGCTAACGGTCGATTCGGTACTAGACGATCCCGGGGTATTTGGTCGGAGAAAGGAAGTACGGTCATTGGTACGTGACCTTAAGGGTTTTCTGGAAACCGACCCCAACACGGATATGCATACCCGTGATCTTCGCGATGACTACACTGCGATGATCCTGGATGAGCTCGCGTTGTTTACGATGCAGATGCATGAGCTATCGCCGGGCTGGAGTGCTGACGAAAACTGTCGCCTGTCGATGGAAGAGGCTTTCTGGCTTGACCCTGGCCGGGCACAGAACGATAGCGACTTTCGGGAAGCGCGCAATAACACCGACTGGCCCGGTGAGGTTCGGCGACGATTCGCCAATTGGCTCAACAAGGCGCTTGGCGGAAAGTTGCCTTTGGGCGATGTGGAGTTTCGCCATTGGCATAAGGAGCTTTCTCAGGATGCTACCCATCAACGCCTGCTGGATAGTGACCGTCGTTGGATGGAAGCATTGATGGACGATCTGGACAGTATCGACGGCTGGGAGGAGGAAGGTAATGAGTAACGTTAATAACCTTCTGGTACTGCCACGACTTCGCGTGCAAAACGCTAATGCAATTTCGAGCCCGATGACATGGGGCTTTCCAGCCATGAGTGCTTTTGTGGGCATGATGCAAGCGCTGGAACGCAAGCTCGCCGCAGCGGATATGAACGTATCGTTGGAGCGTGTCGGGGTGGTGTGCCATGACGTCGAGGCGCAAGCGACCGAGGGCGGTTATACCCGCGCCTTTCACCTCACTCGTAACCCTGTCGATAAAACCGGTGGTACAGCGTCGATTGTCGAAGAAGGGCGCATGCATCTGGATATCACCCTGATATTCGCTATCGATGCCAAAGCCTCGGACGAACAGCGCCAGCATATTGCTCAACAGGCAGGAGATATCGTAGCCGGGATGCGCATCGCGGGTGGCAGTGTGATGCCGAACCCTCAGGTTTCTCCTGACCGGCAAGGTCCCAGGTGGCTTGCGCTGGATGATGATCCCAGTGAACGCGAAAAACAATTCAAGCGCTTGAAACGCCGGTGGTTGCCAGGCTTCGCCCTAGTATTACGCGATGATCGTCTTTCCGAGCACTCTCGGACTCTACAAGCTGAAGACGAAAACGCGACAGCGCTGGATGCCTGGCTTGACCTTTCGCGTCTCAACCATCAATGCCATGTCGATGCCGAGGATGACGAGGTGCGTTGGGAAATACGGCGCCCTTACCCGGGTTGGCTGGTTCCGATTCCGGTGGGCTATAGCGCGATCTCGGAGCAGTTCGAACCGGGCAGCGTGGCGAATGCGCGAGATACGCAAGTTCCGTTCCGTTTCGTGGAAAGCATTTACTCCATCGGCGAGTGGGTTAGCCCTCATCGTTTGACGTCCCCTGAGGATTTACTCTGGTATGTCGATAACGATCTCGATGCCGGTTTGTATCGCCTCAATAATGACTATATCCAGCGTGCCCAGCGCACTTAATGACCAGGAGCTGAAAGATGGCTAAGAAAGACGACGCACTTAAGACCGCTTCCGTTCTCGCTTTCGAGCGTAAGCTCGACCCTTCCGATGCACTGTTATACGCTGGGCAGTGGTCCCAGCGTGATGTGCTGGAGGGCTGGCAGCCGGTTACGATTCGTGAAAAGTCAGTACGCGGTACGATCTCCAACCGTCTCAAGGCTAAGGAGCAGGATCCAGCGAAGCTCGATGCTGCAATCGAGAACCCCAACCTCCAGACTGTCGACGTCGCGACCTTGCCACATGAGGCCGACACCTTGATGGCACGTTTTACGTTGCGAGTGCTGGGTGGCGCTGGCACGCCATCGGCATGTAATAACGCCGACTATCAAGCCAAGTTGCAACAAGCCGTTACGGAGTATGTGCAGACGCAAGGGTTTAACGAGTTAGCGCGTCGTTATGCCCACAATCTGGCGAATGGCCGTTTTCTGTGGCGTAACCGTGTCGGTGCCGAACAAGTTGAAGTGCGCATTCGACGCATGGAGTACGGCGAGGTTGCGCAAGAGTGGACATTCGATGCACTGAGTCTATCACTGCGAGGTTTTGATGATGACACGGAGACCCAGGCACTTGCGCAAGATATCGCCGCTGCCTTGGAGGGTAAACGTCACCTGATCCTTGAGGTTATCGCTTTTGCGCATGTGGGCTTGGGTCAAGAAGTCTTTCCTTCGCAAGAGCTGATTCTTGAACGCGGGCGCGGTGACAAAAGCAAGACGCTTTATCAAGTAGATGGCGTGGCAGGAATTCATTCCCAGAAGCTGGGCAATGCCATTCGCACCATCGATACCTGGTATCCGGCGCCGGCAGATGGCAGCGATCTTGGTCCCATCGCCGTCGAACCTTATGGCTCCGTGACAACTCAAGGCACAGCCTACCGCCAGCCCAAGCAGAAGGTGGATTTCTACTCGCTGTTGGATAACTGGATGCTCAAGGACCAAGTACCGAACACGGAGCAACAGCACTTCGTGATGGCGACCTTGATTCGCGGTGGTGTCTTCGGCGAAGCGGGGTAAGCCATGGATCATTATCTCGATATTCGGCTACGCCCTGACCCCGAGTTTCCGGCGGCAATACTGATGAATGCGCTCTACAGCAAGCTCCATCGGGCTCTGTTTGATCTGCAGGCTGATGATATCGGCGTTAGCCTGCCCGACCACAAGACCGGCGTGCGGGCACGCACGCCGGGGGATCGGTTGCGGCTGCACGCTTATCAGAGCCGTCTTGAACAGCTGATGGCGCTCCCGTGGCTGGCGGGTATGCGAGACCACGTAGAGGTGGCGGACATTGCGCCGATTCCGGCGGAAGCGCGCCACTGTCACGTGTTTCGGCGTCAGTTCAACACTGGAGGGCCCAGCCGGGTCAAGCGATATGCTCGTCGTCACGACATCAGCGAAGAGGAGGCCCGCCAATGCATGTCGACACCCGCTGAGCGCAAGATTTCACTACCGTTCGTAAAAGTGGGTAGCCGCTCTAGCGGGCAACGTTTTGCGTTGTTCATTGAGCATGGAACCCTGCAGTCGGAGCCAATAACGGGGAGTTTCAACCACTATGGACTTAGCCGCGAGGCAACAGTGCCATGGTTTTGACCCTTTTTGCACGACCTACTAGAACACCTATATAAATCAATGGGTTAGCGCCATGCCCTGAAAAAGGGTATGGCGCTTTATTTTCCCTGCAGCTCTTTAACAATCAACTAGTTACCTGTGGTAAATTCTAGTTCGCTGCCGCCCAGGCAGCTCAGAAAAGCAGGACGATGGCGACGACCCCATTGCTCGCGTTCGCTGCCGCCCAGGCAGCTCAGAAAAATCAATAAGCCCAAGACCGGCATGCGCCGGCGTTCGCTGCCGCCCAGGCAGCTCAGAAATCCGGCGTGCGCTTGTCACGCTTGGCTAGGGCGTTCGCTGCCGCCCAGGCAGCTCAGAAAACTCGGCGAGCGCCAGGCGCTGCTCGCTGAGCGTTCGCTGCCGCCCAGGCAGCTCAGAAATAACCACGATTCCAGTCTAGCGCCCTGCCCTGGTTCGCTGCCGCCCAGGCAGCTCAGAAAATCGACGCGGGCCATGCTGGCCTTGTCCGGCAGTTCGCTGCCGCCCAGGCAGCTCAGAAAAAGCCCCACCGCGATTTCATCGAAATGGTGAAGTTCGCTGCCGCCCAGGCAGCTCAGAAATTACCGAGATGCAGAAATACGGGCTAGGGGGAGTTCGCTGCCGCCCAGGCAGCTCAGAAAAGCGGACATGCACCGCGCTTACACAGACTACCGTTCGCTGCCGCCCAGGCAGCTCAGAAATCGAGGACATCGCCAACTGGGCGGCGTTCTGCGTTCGCTGCCGCCCAGGCAGCTCAGAAAACCCGGCAGTCGGGAGTTCCCATGCAAGAGATGTTCGCTGCCGCCCAGGCAGCTCAGAAAAGACCGGCGAGGTGCGCGAGCATGAGTGGGTAGTTCGCTGCCGCCCAGGCAGCTCAGAAATTCCCATGGAGGTCCTGGGCGTCCTGTACCGCGTTCGCTGCCGCCCAGGCAGCTCAGAAAAGGTGGATGGCGGCGCAGAAGCGACGTTCAAAAGTTCGCTGCCGCCCAGGCAGCTCAGAAAGGCGACCAACCAGAACGGGGCTTCAAATACCAGTTCGCTGCCGCCCAGGCAGCTCAGAAAATGGCCGGCTCTCTGGCTGTCAACGCACTGATGTTCGCTGCCGCCCAGGCAGCTCAGAAAAATCACATCGGCCTCGTCATCGCCCCCGGCCTGTTCGCTGCCGCCCAGGCAGCTCAGAAAAACCACGGCACGTTGGCGGGCTCACTGAAACCGTTCGCTGCCGCCCAGGCAGCTCAGAAACCGCCACCGAGTTAGGCGACAGACCGTGCGGAGTTCGCTGCCGCCCAGGCAGCTCAGAAAACGACCAGCAGGACGCCCGGGACTGGATATGCGTTCGCTGCCGCCCAGGCAGCTCAGAAAAGCGGGCGGTTAAGCGTTCCTCATTTGCCGATGTTCGCTGCCGCCCAGGCAGCTCAGAAAAAACTCGCGTGACATGGCCACAAATGCATGAAGTTCGCTGCCGCCCAGGCAGCTCAGAAATGACCGAGAGCGCCCCGCGTATCGAGGCCTGGGTTCGCTGCCGCCCAGGCAGCTCAGAAAGATGAACCTCAGCGTGGCAAACCACATGGCCCGTTCGCTGCCGCCCAGGCAGCTCAGAAAATGCTCATTTCAACGTTAGGATCGTTATACGCGTTCGCTGCCGCCCAGGCAGCTCAGAAAATCTCGGCGCGGAACTCGCCCAGGGCATCCCCGTTCGCTGCCGCCCAGGCAGCTCAGAAAGAACTGCGCGAAGACGCTGCCCGGCGCGAATTGTTCGCTGCCGCCCAGGCAGCTCAGAAACTTTGACGAAGCCCTCCCAGGGTTGAACGGGCGTTCGCTGCCGCCCAGGCAGCTCAGAAATGATTCTGTGCGGTATCGCTGACGTACATCACGTTCGCTGCCGCCCAGGCAGCTCAGAAATCACCCTGGCCGACCTGCTGGCCATGCTCTCACGTTCGCTGCCGCCCAGGCAGCTCAGAAATGTACCGCTCGCCCAAAATAAAGCCGGGACATGTTCGCTGCCGCCCAGGCAGCTCAGAAATTCTGGGCGATCTTCGGGATCACGTCGGGGCGGTTCGCTGCCGCCCAGGCAGCTCAGAAAAAGGCGAGCTGACCGCGATGCGCGATGCGGTTGTTCGCTGCCGCCCAGGCAGCTCAGAAAATGACGAACAAGATCTTCACGAACAGCTTTCGGTTCGCTGCCGCCCAGGCAGCTCAGAAAACACCGTTCATTAGGCTGCGCACCTCGTCCACGTTCGCTGCCGCCCAGGCAGCTCAGAAAATGACGGAAAACGCCTGGTGGGGGCGAAGCGTGTTCGCTGCCGCCCAGGCAGCTCAGAAAAAGCGGGATGCCGCTTGGGCGGATTACGGATAGTTCGCTGCCGCCCAGGCAGCTCAGAAAACAGCACGCGGTCGCCGCGTCGCCCAGTCATCGTTCGCTGCCGCCCAGGCAGCTCAGAAAGTACCCGGCTGCATTCACGGCGCTTGCCGTGTGTTCGCTGCCGCCCAGGCAGCTCAGAAAATCTTCCGTCTTGTAGGTCGGCATCAGAAGACGTTCGCTGCCGCCCAGGCAGCTCAGAAAGGTGTGCAGGGGCAGCTCGACGCCGAGGTGGTGTTCGCTGCCGCCCAGGCAGCTCAGAAAATTGACACCAGGTCATGCCAAAGGCGAATTCCGTTCGCTGCCGCCCAGGCAGCTCAGAAAATCATCTGATGCAAGGTGCCGAACAGCGGGCTGTTCGCTGCCGCCCAGGCAGCTCAGAAATTCGCAACGCAAAAAATCTTTGCGAGCAGTTAGTTCGCTGCCGCCCAGGCAGCTCAGAAATTCGATGTAGGCGTCGATCAGCTCGGCAGGGTGTTCGCTGCCGCCCAGGCAGCTCAGAAAACGCTGCGGCACTACTCCAGCGACAACATCATGTTCGCTGCCGCCCAGGCAGCTCAGAAAGCACTGGTGACGATGCTGCTGGCGCTGAGAGCGTTCGCTGCCGCCCAGGCAGCTCAGAAAGGCTTACTGGCTGCTACACGACGAGCCCAACAGTTCGCTGCCGCCCAGGCAGCTCAGAAATGGATCGTGGAAGGCGTGCAGGGAGACGACCCGTTCGCTGCCGCCCAGGCAGCTCAGAAACGACAGCGGCACTACCTGCCGCACCTGCCGCCGGTTCGCTGCCGCCCAGGCAGCTCAGAAATGAGTGATGACACAGCGATCATATCTCGATTCGTTCGCTGCCGCCCAGGCAGCTCAGAAAATCCGCCCGCGCCTGACGCACCGCGTGCATGAGTTCGCTGCCGCCCAGGCAGCTCAGAAACGTATCACCTACTCCGAATATCCCATTAAAGTGTTCGCTGCCGCCCAGGCAGCTCAGAAACGGGCGAGGTGCTCGGCGTAGAGCCGCACCAGGTTCGCTGCCGCCCAGGCAGCTCAGAAAAACTGCGCATCCGGATAGAGCTGCTGGAGCAAGTTCGCTGCCGCCCAGGCAGCTCAGAAATGAACGGAACCTTTATTGGGGCCAGAACGTCGGTTCGCTGCCGCCCAGGCAGCTCAGAAATGGACGGCTGCACGATGCTCGAGGACGTCATCGTTCGCTGCCGCCCAGGCAGCTCAGAAATCGCGCTATCGGGATACCCAGAGGCGGCGCATGTTCGCTGCCGCCCAGGCAGCTCAGAAATGATCAGCACGCCGCAGGATGTGGTCCTTGGCGTTCGCTGCCGCCCAGGCAGCTCAGAAAGAGGATACGGGCATCGAGCTTGGAGCGTCAGGGTTCGCTGCCGCCCAGGCAGCTCAGAAATGCTCAGTCAGGCGCTGGCCCGGCAGGGTATCCGTTCGCTGCCGCCCAGGCAGCTCAGAAATTGCAGGACGCCCCGAAGGCTCTCCCCTTCGAGTTCGCTGCCGCCCAGGCAGCTCAGAAAGCGCCGATTTACGACCCCGGCATCACGCTGCCGTTCGCTGCCGCCCAGGCAGCTCAGAAAACCATGAAGATCCAGTCTACGACCTGCTGCACGTTCGCTGCCGCCCAGGCAGCTCAGAAAGCTGGCGTTGCGCGGCGTGATGGCCTGCACGGGTTCGCTGCCGCCCAGGCAGCTCAGAAACCTTCGGTCAGGTGGTGACTGTCCTCGATCAGGTTCGCTGCCGCCCAGGCAGCTCAGAAAGATCTCGGCGAATGCGAGCATATCGAGGAACGGTTCGCTGCCGCCCAGGCAGCTCAGAAATGACGCCGAATTCGGCATCAAGTGGGACGAGGGTTCGCTGCCGCCCAGGCAGCTCAGAAATCAACGAAAAGGCAGGGCAGGTATGACCGACCGTTCGCTGCCGCCCAGGCAGCTCAGAAAAGAGGAATACCGGATACATGGCGAGCGCCAGCGTTCGCTGCCGCCCAGGCAGCTCAGAAAGGCAATCTGACAACCGCTCATGTCGATCAGGAGTTCGCTGCCGCCCAGGCAGCTCAGAAAACCAGGGCGGAATTGATGAGCTCAGCCTTGTCGTTCGCTGCCGCCCAGGCAGCTCAGAAAAGCAAAATGAAATAGTTGTTTAAGCCTGCCCCGTTCGCTGCCGCCCAGGCAGCTCAGAAATCCACATCATGCAGACTGCCGCCACACAGGCGGTTCGCTGCCGCCCAGGCAGCTCAGAAATCTTCGCGAGGACGCGACTCGCCACAGTTTCCAGTTCGCTGCCGCCCAGGCAGCTCAGAAAATGCTCGTCGCCGGCACGCTCCAGGGTGACGCGTTCGCTGCCGCCCAGGCAGCTCAGAAATTTCCGCGTGGGTGGCGAATGGAAACAATCGGGTTCGCTGCCGCCCAGGCAGCTCAGAAATCGCCGCCGTCTATGGGCGAAAGCGGGACTTTGTTCGCTGCCGCCCAGGCAGCTCAGAAAATTGGCCAGGTCCTCGAGGATTGGCCCCATCTGTTCGCTGCCGCCCAGGCAGCTCAGAAATGGCCGGCTATTCCATCGAAGCCGAGCGCCCCGTTCGCTGCCGCCCAGGCAGCTCAGAAAGTGAGCGTCGAACTCCTCGGCGTGTGTTGCGCGTTCGCTGCCGCCCAGGCAGCTCAGAAAGAAGCTCGCCGTGCATTTCGCTCGCTGGCTGGGTTCGCTGCCGCCCAGGCAGCTCAGAAAATTCGCCGGGATCAAGCGTGAAAGCAGTGAATGTTCGCTGCCGCCCAGGCAGCTCAGAAAGCCAACGCCTGAAACGCCCGACCTGCAGGAGCGTTCGCTGCCGCCCAGGCAGCTCAGAAAAATACGGCGAACCGTAGCCGTCTGGGTACCGAGTTCGCTGCCGCCCAGGCAGCTCAGAAAATGAAGATGCTTCTGACTATCCTGCTGGCCGGGTTCGCTGCCGCCCAGGCAGCTCAGAAAAGGAGCTCCAGCAAGCGCTGCGGGACATCCATGTTCGCTGCCGCCCAGGCAGCTCAGAAACGTCCTCGGCGGGCAGTACTCTTCAGCGCATTGTTCGCTGCCGCCCAGGCAGCTCAGAAAGGACAGGTTGCGCTGCCTCTCCATCAGGGCGAGTTCGCTGCCGCCCAGGCAGCTCAGAAAGTTGCCAGGACCGGTGGCTGAGCGAGATGCCGGTTCGCTGCCGCCCAGGCAGCTCAGAAAAAGACCTCCGATGCCGGCGCGGGCAACACCACGTTCGCTGCCGCCCAGGCAGCTCAGAAACGTCGTCGATCAAGGCGTCCTGAAGTGTGCCAGGTTCGCTGCCGCCCAGGCAGCTCAGAAATGGCGACATCCATCTGTTCGCGGAGTATGCCGGTTCGCTGCCGCCCAGGCAGCTCAGAAAAATGTGATGGAATTGGTGCTGTCCAGAACCACGTTCGCTGCCGCCCAGGCAGCTCAGAAATATCCAGGTTTTCGTACTTCCCGTCGGCTTTCAGTTCGCTGCCGCCCAGGCAGCTCAGAAAATACCGGTGATGTGGAGCCCGGACAGACCATCGTTCGCTGCCGCCCAGGCAGCTCAGAAAATTCCCGCATCTCGCCGACGCATCGCTCGACCGTTCGCTGCCGCCCAGGCAGCTCAGAAATATGACCAGTGGCTACGCGAGCCCAACCCTTGGTTCGCTGCCGCCTAGGCAGCTCAGAAAATGTCAGGGGATGATGCTGAGGCGCGACAACTGGTTCGCTGCCGCCCAGGCAGCTCAGAAAAGCGGAAAGAGCAGCGCAACAGCAATACATACGTTCGCTGCCGCCCAGGCAGCTCAGAAAGAAGAGCAAGGCAAGTTCGACTTCGCCCAGCCGTTCGCTGCCGCCCAGGCAGCTCAGAAATTGCTGATGCCAGAGCCGAAGCAACGGCCACCGTTCGCTGCCGCCCAGGCAGCTCAGAAAGCAGAGCCGAAACGCCCGACTGCACCGCGCCAGTTCGCTGCCGCCCAGGCAGCTCAGAAAGCTACCACCGCTGGAGCGCACGAGACCTCTACGTTCGCTGCCGCCCAGGCAGCTCAGAAAATCGTGCGCGGCAACCGCGTGCTGTACCAGTAGTTCGCTGCCGCCCAGGCAGCTCAGAAAAGCTCGCGGGTCGTGACCGTGATTGGTATGACGTTCGCTGCCGCCCAGGCAGCTCAGAAATATGTCGCCGATTTCCCGTTCGATTTTCAGACGTTCGCTGCCGCCCAGGCAGCTCAGAAATCAATCACGGCGCCGGATACTCGCCGGACGGCGTTCGCTGCCGCCCAGGCAGCTCAGAAAATGCCGACGCCCCGGGCCGCCGATGCGGCGAGGTTCGCTGCCGCCCAGGCAGCTCAGAAATGGCGAAAACCGAGGCCCAGGCATGGCGCGAGGTTCGCTGCCGCCCAGGCAGCTCAGAAATTCAAGGAAATACGTTACGAGGATGGCGATTAGTTCGCTGCCGCCCAGGCAGCTCAGAAAAACCTGTCGCACCAGTTGGATGACGAAGGCCTGTTCGCTGCCGCCCAGGCAGCTCAGAAAAACAGAAAGACATCATGATCCGCCGCTCCCAGGTTCGCTGCCGCCCAGGCAGCTCAGAAAAGACGAAAGCATCGACTACACCATATTCAGCCGTTCGCTGCCGCCCAGACAGCTCAGAAAAGACGCTGCAAAACGAGCTGGTCGAGGTTCGCGTTCGCTGCCGCCCAGGCAGCTCAGAAATGAAGGTGCGGAGGTAGACAATCACCCACAACGTTCGCTGCCGCCCAGGCAGCTCAGAAAAGTCTTCGGGGTTAGCCCATTCCGGTACGCCAGTTCGCTGCCGCCCAGGCAGCTCAGAAAATGTACGATTTCAGGTAATCCCAACGGGTCTCGTTCGCTGCCGCCCAGGCAGCTCAGAAAGCCGGCACGTTCTCACCCAGGTCGTTGCCCTGGCTCGCTGCCGCCCAGGCAGCTCAGAAAGAACGCAAGCGGTGGCGCGATACGCTGGATAGGCTCGCTGCCGCCCAGGCAGCTCAGAAATGCAGCGTCGAAGCGCGGGAGATGTAAGGCTTGTTCGCTGCCGCCCAGGCAGCTCAGAAGGCCTGTTACTTGGGCCTATGTTTTGCATGTGGGTCGACACATTCCAGTTCCGGACTGGCATCCCCAAGAGTTGATGGCTTCATTGCTGTCACCATCTGAGGGTGTTCGGCGAGGAGCTGCTTTATTTCGTTGGCAGGGAGTGCCTTGCTGAAAAAGTAACCCTGATACTCATGGCTCTGGATTTGGCGGATCAAGCTGAGCTGTTCTTCGTTTTCGATGCCTTCTGTAGTGACCTGCAGGTCCAGGTGCTTGGCCAGGCTGATGACGGATTTCACGATGGCGGCATCCTGGAGGTTGGTGACGGCGTCGGACATGAAGCTCTTGTCGATCTTCAGCCGGTCGATGGGGAAGCGTCTCAGCTGTGCGAGGTTCGAGTATCCGGTACCGAAGTCATCGATGGAGAAGGTCACGCCCAGAGCGCGTAGCTCATTGAGGACTTCCAGGGCATGTTGGGGGTCGTGGATCAGGGCACTTTCAGTGAGCTCGAGCTCAAGATGGTGTGGTGCCAGGCCGGTTTCCTCGAGAATGCTTCGAACCATGCTGACAAAGTGGCGGCTGCCAAGCTGTACGGCCGAGATATTGACCGCCATCGGCAGCGGCTGCCCCGTCTCCCTCTCCCATTCGCATGCGAAACGGCAGGCTTGGCGCAGCACCCATTCGCCGATCGGCAGGATCAGGTCGTTGTCTTCGGCAAAGGGGATGAGTTCATCGGGCATCACATCACCGAGCTCTTCGTCGTGCCAGCGTAGCAGGGCTTCCACGCCGGTGACGTGGCCCGTCTCGATGTGCACCTTGGGCTGGTAGGCGAGGCTCAGGCCGTCGTTTTCCAGGGCAAGTCGCAGGCGCTCCTCCAGGTGGTTGCGCCGTTCGGCGAGTGAGGTCATGTCGCGCTCGAAGAACAGGAAGGCGTTGCGTCCCGATTGCTTGGCGGCATACATGGCGGCGTCGGCGTGCACCATCAGGTCATGCTTTTCCTTGCCGTGTTCGGGGTAGAGGCTGATGCCGATGCTGGTCGAGACCTTCACCACGCACTGTTCGATCTGGAAGGCATTATCGAGTGTCTGTACCAGGCGTTGTGCCAGGGATGCGGCGTTGTCCGGTGTCACGTTGTGTTCCATCAGGACCATGAACTCGTCACCACCCACCCGGGCCACGGTATCGGCCTCACGCACGGCGGCACTGAGGCGCTGAGCGGCCTGCTTGAGGAGCGCGTCGCCGATGTGGTGGCCCAGGGAGTCGTTGACGTTCTTGAAATGGTCCAGGTCGATGAAGAATACCGCAAAGGTGTCCGCTCGGGCGGCCAGCAGCTCGTCCAGGCGTTCTTCCAGCAGTAGCCGGTTGGGCAGCTTGGTCAGCGTATCCCGGTAGACCATGCCTTTCAGTTCCCGGTTGGCGTCGCGCAGGGAAGTGGCTAGCTGGGCGTTGATCGAGGACATGTGGGCATCGAATACCGAGACCAGCATGGCGGCGATCATGATGCAGGTAGAGACCATGGCCACGCTGATGGCGAGCTGGAGTGGCGAGAGGCCGCCGTCGACGGCCGGGATGCCGCCTTCCGGATAGATGGTGGCGGCCATCCCTGTGTAGTGCATGCCGGAGATGCCTAATCCCATGATGGCGGCTGCCAGGCCCCGGTACCAGAAGGAGGGGCGATGTGTGGCGTTCCGGGGATTCAGTCTGAAGGCGAGCCACAGAGACAATAGCGATGCGGAGATGGCGATCACGACCGATGCCACAAATAGGCCGGGTCGATAGCTCAGAGAGCCGGGGATCTTCATGGCCTCCATCCCGACATAGTGCATCAGGCAGATGCCACCGCCCATGACCAGGGCACCAAACCCCAGGCGGGTGCGTTGACGTGAGCCGGACTGGACGAGCGTCAGGGCCAGCCCCGAAGAGAGTACTGCGGCGATCATCGAGACGATGGTCAACGGGATGTCGTAGGCCACTCTGCCGGCCATGTCCATGGCGAGCATGCCGATGAAATGCATCGACCAGATGCCGATGCCCATGGCGAAGGCGCCGCCCAGCAGCCAGGCCTTGCCGGCCCAGCCGGTGCTGGCGCGCACGCGGCCGGCGAGATTGAGCGCTGTCAGAGCGGCGGTCGCAGCCACGCAGATGGAGAGTGCGACCAACCCGGGGTTGTAGGACATGGGTCAGGCACATCCGTCAGGGGTTAGAGAAGGATAAACCTAAAGCTTGTGGCCGGTTTCGACAACGCCTTGGGCACCAAAAGCCCGTTGACCGGCTCGACCAGATGGCGCTATTCGACCTCCTGATGGAGCTCGGCTTGCACGGCCTTCAAGCGATCGGGGAAGTTGGTGAACAGGCCGTCGACGCCCCAGTCGAGCAGTTGGCGCATGCTGGCCTGGTCGTTGATGGTGTAGCTGTGCACCAGCAGGTCGTTGGCGTGGGCTTGCTTGATAAAGCTCTCGTCGATGACGGTCTGGCCGTCGTACTGGTAGTTGGGGCCGACGCCCACGGCGTAGTCGGCGATGGCCTGGAAATCGGCGTCGGTGATTTCGGCGGGGGCGGGCGTCACGCCGGTCCATTCCTCGAGGCTGCCGTCATCGCCGGGGGAGTACCAGAGCAGCTGCACCAGGGGGATCTCGGGGTTGAGCGACTGGACTTCCTGCAGGCTGGGCTGGCTGAACGACTGGATGACCACCGAGCCGGCCTGCACCAGGCCTGCGGCTTCGAGCTTGCTGACCAGGGCGCTCTGCAGTTCGGGGTAGTCCTCGGGAGACTTGGTCTCGATGTAGTAGCGCACGTCCTGCCCGTAGCGTTCGATCACTTCGTCGAGGGTCAGCAGCCGGGCGTTCTGGTAGGCGTCGTCGGCGTGTTCGGGGTGGGCCGCGTTGAACCAGCTGCCGGCGTCGAGCGTCTTGAGTTCGCTGAGGTCGTGTTCCTTGACCGGACCCTGGCCGTCGGTGGTGCGCTCCAGGCTGGTGTCGTGAATGGCAATCAGGTGCCCGTCGGCGCTCATGTGAACGTCCAGCTCCAGGTAATCGGCACCCATGGCCACGGCCTTGTCGTAGGCGTGCCAGGTGTGTTCCGGGGCGTGACCACTGGCACCGCGGTGGGCGATGACCTGGAAGTTCTGGAGGTCCTGGCGCTGTTGGGCGAGGGCGTCGTCCTGGGCCTGGGCGGCCATGGGGGCCAGGAGGCCGGTGGTGCCGAGCATTACGAGGCTGGAGGAGAGGGCACGAAGGTGAGTCAAGGTGGCATTCCTTTGTTGAATATTCGTGCAATAACCTAACCGGCCTGCCGCGGCCCTGCAAATCGACCCCCTTCGGGGCGTGCTGTGTTTAGATGGCGGCATTGCCGTTTAGGAAACACTGCTTAAATGCCTGCGCATGCAAATCGCTACGTTGCGCGGTGCTCGAAAGCTCGCCTAACTAAATGTTATGTCTCGCTTTCTATGCTCCGTGCGCCTTGCGCTTCACTATGCTCGTCGATTTATTCAGCGTTTCCTTTAGAACCGATCGAGGGAGGCCGTCATGGCAGTATCCGTGGAAACTCAGCGAGCGCTCGAGGCGCTGGATGCCCTGCACGCGGAGGATCCGCGCCGGGTGGAGGTCGAGGGGCAGTCCTTGCCCAAGGAGCTATGGCACGCCGGTCGCATGAGTGCCTGGCTGGAGCGGCTGGAGGCGGCGCCGGATGAGCTGGTGCAGCTGGCGGTGCGTGGCCAGCACCTGCAGCGCTGGCAGGTGCCGCGCGATGAATATGAGGAAGGTCGGGTCGGGTATCTCACCTGGCGGCGCGATCAGGGCAAGCGTGCCGGCGAGACCACGGCGCGCCTGATGCGCGAGGCCGGCTTCGATGAGCAGAGTGCCGAGCAGGTGGCGCGCATGATCCGTAAGCAGGGACTGGGTCGGGAGGCCGGGACCCAGGCGGTGGAAGACTGCGCCTGTCTGGTCTTCCTGGAAAATTACTTCGCCGACTTTTCGCAGCAGGTGGAGCGTGACCACTTGATCCGCATCGTGCGCAAGACCTGGGGCAAGATGTCGCCGCAGGCGCGGGAGCTGGCTCTGGGCCTGCCGATGAGCGAGGAAGCCAGGGAGCTCGTCGAGGCGGCACTGGCAGAGTGAAGCACGCAGGTAGCGCAGTGCTTGCCTGGCGTCCGAGGGCCGGCCGCGTCCCGTAGTCGCGTAGCGGCCGGCCGTGCCTCATGCAGACTTAGTGTGAGCTTCTGGCGTTGTAGATGTCTTCATCCAGCTCGCCCTCGCTCTTGCCAACCAGAGTGGTGACCATTAGGTCGCCGGCCACATTCACGCTGGTGCGCGCCATGTCGAGGATGCGGTCGATGCCGGCGATCACGGCAATGGCTTCCAATGGCAGGCCGATCTGGGCCATGACGATGGATAACATGACCAGACCAGCGCCGGGGACGCCGGCAGTGCCGATCGAGGCTAGGGTACCAGTCACGATGATCATGCCGTAGTCGGCCATGCTCAGGTCGACGCCCAGCAGTTGGGCGATGAAAACGGCGACTACGCCCTGGTAGATGGCAGTGCCGTCCATGTTGATGGTGGCGCCCACTGGCAGCACGAAGCCGGCTACGCCTTCCGAAACGCCGAGGTTGTTCCGGGCGCAACGCAGCGAGACGGGCAGGGTGCCGGAAGACGAGGCCGAGGAGTAGGCGACGACCAGGGCGTCGAGAATGCCTTGCAGGTAGCGCAATGGGTTGAGGCGGCCAATCAAGGCGAGCAGGCCGGAGTATACCAGCAGCACGTGCAGGGCGCTGGCCAGGTAGGCAACGCCGATCACCTTGGCCAATGGCAGCAGGACCTCCAGGCCATAGTTACCCGAGACGTGGGCGATCAGTCCGAAGACGCCGAAGGGGGCGAAGGCCATGACGATGTTGGTTAGCTTGACCATTGCGTCGGCGAAGCTCTCGAAGACTTTCACGACGGGCTCGCCTTTCTCGCCGATCAGGGTGAGCGAGATGCCTAGTCCAATGGCGAAGACGATAATCTGCAGGATGTTGCCGTTGGCGAGGGCATCGATGGGGTTCTGGGGTACCAGCCCCACCAGGATCTCCGTCAGGCTGGGTGCTTCCTTGGCCTCGACGCCGGATTCGAAGGTCATGTCGAGACCGACACCAGGCTGGAAGATCCAGGATGCGAGCAAGCCAATGGCGATGGCAAATGCCGTGGTCAGTAGGTAGAGGGCGATAGTGCGTGCACCGATGCGGCCCATTTTCTGCGGGTCGCGCATAGCAGTGATGCCCACCACCAAGGTAGAGAACACCAGCGGCACGATGAGCATCTTGATGGCGTTGATGAAGATATCGCCAATCGGTTTGAACAAGCTGGCCTGTTCGCCCATCAGCGCGCCGGCCAGAACACCTAGTGCCAGGCCGGCGAGGATTTTCTGCCAGAGGGGAATTCGCTGCCAGAGGTTGGGGCCGGCAGCTGGGGCGTTGTTGGACAAGAGGGACTCCTTTCTGCGGGTTGGCGTGGATTCGTTAAATTCGCATACCGATTAGCGATTCTACCGAATTATCCACGCCTTCGTTTTCAGAAAGGCGCCTCTTTATCTTCTCTTTGGACTTTTGGGAGTCAGAATGACTGGGCTTACAGCGCCTCGTCGAGCAGGGCCTGAAAGGCGGTCCAGGATTTCTGATCGGCGCGTTCCTGGTAGGCGTCGCTGCCCATCACGGTGAAGGCGTGGGGTGCGCCGGAGTAGACCTCGATCTCGTAGGTGGCGCCGGCGGTTTCCAGCTCTTCGGATAGCGTGGCGACGTCCTCCATGGAGATGGAGCTGTCGGCGCCGCCATGGGCGACCAGCAGGGGCGGCATGTCGTCCGGGTAGGACTGGCCCTCGGGGGTGCCCAGGCCGCCGTGGAAGGTGGCATAGCCGTGCACATCCTCGGCCTGGCCGGAACGCGCCATTTCCAGCACCACGGCGCCGCCGAAGCAGTAGCCCATGACCACGGTGGGCCGTGCCGCGCCTTGCTGGCGGGCCTCTTCCAGGCCGGCCAGGGTCAGCTGGCGCATGCGCTCGCGGTCGTCGTAGAGCTTGGCGATCTCGGCCTTCTTGGCGTCGGTTTCCACCGGGCGGTTGCCCTTGCCGTAGAGATCGACGGCGAAGGTGTCATAGCCCTGGGCGGCGAGCATGTCGGCGCGCTGGCGTTCGTAGTCGGTCAGGCCGTCCCAGTCGTGGATGATCAGCACGGTGCCGCGGGCTTCGTCCGGAGCGCTGGCGAGGTAGCCGCTGAAGGTGTCGTCGCCTTGCTGGTAGTCGATCGCCTGGCCGCTGCTCGCGTCGGCCGTGGCGGTGCTGCTCAGGCCGGCGAGCAGCAGGCTGCCGAGCATCAGTCGAGTGCCGTGACAGGGGGTGCGGTGGATCATGGTCGGTCTCCCGGTAATGGTTGGCGAACGCCGCACGGTCGCGGCGTGGGCTGCGCTTGAGAGTGTAGACCCATGGCGCCGCCTTCTGCCTACCGTTGGCAGTCATGGCTTGAGTTTTGGGCCCCTTCCTTCCAGATTGTGTAGGTGTGTTCCTGTGCAACCTGAAACGAGACCAACAATCATGAAGAAACGCGTTCTAGCGATGGCAGTAGCGGCCTCTTCCGTGGCGTTCACGGGCATGGCCCAGGCGGAAGTCAAGATCGGCTTTCTCGGTGGCTTCACCGGGGGCATCGAGAGCCTGACGCCGCCGATCTTCGATGGTGCTCAGCTGGCGGCCCAGCAGATCAACGAGCAGGGCGGCGTGCTGGATGGCGAGGATATCGTCATGCCCACCGGCGATACCACCTGTTCGGATGCCTCGGCGGCCTCCAACGCGGCGGACCGCATGGTCAATACCGAGAATGTGACGGCGATCGTCGGCGCACTCTGCACCGGCGCCACCGTGGCGGCGGCCAACAATGCGGCCGTGCCGGGTGGCGTGACCATGGTGTCACCGGCTTCCACGGCGCCAGCGGTTTCCGACATCGACGACAACGACCTGGTGTTCCGCACCGTGCCGTCGGATGCCTTCCAGGGCAGGATGCTCGCCAAGCTGCTGATGGACAAGGGCATCGAGGAAGTCGCGGTCACCTACGTCAACAATGACTATGGCAGTGGCCTGGCGGAAGCCTTCACCACCGCCTTCGAGGAGAATGGCGGTACCGTGGCGGCCAACCTGCCCCACGAGGATAACCGGGCCGATTACCGCGCGGAGCTGGGGCAGCTTTCCTCTACCGGTGTGCCCAACCTGGTGGTACTGGCCTATGCCGACACCTCTGGCCAGACGGTCATGCGTCAGGCCTACGAGGGTGGCATGTTCACTCAGTACATCGGGGCGGATGGCATGGTCGGCGACAGCCTGGTCGAGGCCATCGGTGCGGATGTCCTGGAAGGCATGATCGCCACACGGCCGGGCAGCCCGGACCTGCCGGGTACCGAGATCTTCAACGAAGCGGCCAAGGCCGCGGATGTTGATCCGAGCGCGGTGTTTGCCGCTCAGGCCTACGATGCCGCCTTCCTGCTGGGCCTGGCCATCGAGCAGAATGGCAACGCCGAGCGCGAGGGGCTGTCCGAGGCGCTGCGCAGCGTGGCATCGGCCCCGGGCGAGGTCATCCTGCCGGGCGAGTGGGAAAAGGCCAAGGAGCTGATCGCCGCGGGTACGGAGATCAACTACGAAGGCGCCTCCGGTACGCATGAGTTCGACGAGAAGGGTGACGTGCCGGGCGTTGTGGTCGAGATGACCGTCGAGGATGGCTCCTTCGTCAGCAAGGGCTTCGTCAACGCCGATGAAGAAGAGAGTGAATCCAGCGAGGGTGACGCCGAGTAACGCACCCGCCTGCCACGGGGTTTGCCCCGCGACGACAAGGGCCCCACTTCGGTGGGGCCCTTTTTTGCGTGAGGGGTGTTCTCCGCCCCTGCCGTGCCATGGCCGAGGGGCGGAGGTCAGTCAGCCGTGGTGGCGCACCTTCTCGGGCAGCATGCCCTTGGGCGCGAAGCGCAGCACCAGGCTGATCAGCAGGCCGATGACGAAGACCCTCGCCTGCAGGGCGCGGCTGTCCAGATTGTTTGGCACCTCCCAGCCGAACACGCCTGCGCCGGCGTTGGCGGCCCATTCCATCAGGCTCAGGGCCAGCGGCCCGGACATGATCCAGATGATGTAGACCGCCACGGCGCCGAAGATGGTGCCCAGGTTGTTGCCCGGCCCGCCGAGGATGACCATGACCAGCACCAGGAAGGTGTGGTTGAGCGGCAGGTAGCCCTGCGGGTCGAAGAGGCTGTTGAAGCTGGCCAGCACGGCGCCGCCGATGCCCATCAGGATGCAGCCCAGCACGAAGATTTCCAGCCGGCGCTTGTTGATGTCCTTGCCCATGGCCGCGGCCGAGACCTCGTTGTCGCGGATGGCGCGGATCATGCGGCCCCAGGGGGCGTTATAGGCACGGTGCAGCAGGAAGAAGATGGCCGCGATGATGACCGCGGTCACCGAGAGGTACATGGCGCGTGCCAGGGTGAAGCCGACTTCCGAGGGGCCGGGGACCGGCCAGGGCAGGGGCGAGACGGTGGCGGTGCCACGGGTCAGCCAGTCGGCGTTCTTGAGGAACGCCTTGATGATCTCGGCGATGCCGATGGTGGCGATGGCCAGGTAGTCGCTGCGCAGGCCCAGACAGACGTGGCCGATGAAGTAGCCGACACCGCCGGCCAGGGCGCCGCCGATGATCCAGCCGAACCAGACCGGCAGTGCCATGCCGCCAATGAAGCCAGCCTGCGACTCGATCTGGCCGGCGACTTCGCGGAAGTTGCTGATCACCAGCATGTACAGCACCACGCCGAGGATCACGGCGATGGCGGTGCGCAGTCGCCGGGGTACGCCGAGGCGATCGAGGCGTGAAGCGGCCACGACCAGCACGATGGCGCCGACCATGTAGAGCAGGGCGAGGCCGAGCTCGCCGGGTAGCTCGCTGTTCCAGAAGGCGTCGTTGACCGGGATGCTGAAGAACATGGCGCAGAAGCCGCCCAGGGCGACGAAGCCCATCACGCCGGCATTGAACTGCCCGGCGTAGCCCCACTGGATGGTCAGGCCCAGGGCGAGGATGGCGTAGCAGGCCGATTCGACCAGCATGCGGGTGCCGTAGGCGGCGCCCATGGTGGAGTAGACCACCATCACCACGGTCAGCAGACCCAGGAACAGCACCAGTTCGCGCAGCGGAAAGCGCCGCGGCGGTGCGACACTGTCGGCTTGTTGCGGTTCCGGGGAAGGTTCTGTGTGATGTGACTGTGTCATGTGATCACCTTGCCCTTGAAGATGCCGGTGGGACGCCACACCAGGATGGCGACGAGAATGAAGAAGGGCACCACGATCTTGTACTCGGTGCCGACGAAGGCCAGGTTGCCGGGCAGCTCCAGCCACTCGGGCAGGCTGTCGCGGAAGGGTCGCAACAGGATGCTCCAGTTGAAGACCGCCAGGGATTCGGCGAAGCCGACCACGAAGCCGCCGGCAATGGCGCCGAAGGGATGCCCAACACCGCCGACGATGGCCGCGGCGAAGATCGGCAGCAGCAGGAAGAAGCTGAGGTCGGGCTTGAAGGTCACGTCCAGCGACAGCAGGGTGCCGGCGATGGCGGCCAGTCCGCCGGCGAGCATCCAGGTCACCGCGACGATGGTGTTGGTGTTGATGCCCGACGCCTGGGCCAGGTCCGGGTTGTCGGACATGGCACGCATGGCCTTGCCGAGCCGCGAACGGCTGAGGAAGAGGTGCAGGCCGATGACACTGAGGATGGTCAGGCCGAACAGATACAGCTGCGGTTCGGTGATGACCACCGGCATGCGCACGCTTTCGATGGGCACCGGCAGGCGGAAGATTTCCTTGCGGTCATCCACATACAGGCTGGAGCCGCCGGTGCCGGCGAACAGGCGGATCAGGCCCTGCAGCATCAGGGTCACGCCCAGCGAGGCGATGACCATGACGATCGGCTTGACGCCATGCGCGCGCAGCGGCTTGTAGAAGGTGCGGTCGATGCCCACCGCCAGCCCGGCGGTCAACGCCATGGCCAGCGGCATCAGCAGAATCGGCGTGGGAATGCCGATGGCCGCCCCGGCCTGCGGGAAGAGGGTGGTCAGCAGCAGCACCATGAAGGCGCCGAAGGTCATCATGTCGCCATGCGCGAAGTGGGCGAAACGCATGATACTGAAGATCAGCGTCACGCCCACGGCGCCCATGGCATAGATCGACCCGGATACGCTGCCGGCGATCACCACGTTGTTGATGAAGAAGACGAGTTCGTTCAAGGCACAGCCTCCAGATGGTTCCGTCGATGCCGAGCCAGGCTCAGCCGCCCAGAAAGCTCTTGGCGACATCCGGGTCGGCCAGCAGGGCCGCGCCGGTATCGGTGAAACGGTTCTGACCAGCGGCCAGTACGAAGCCTTTGTCGGCTATGGCGAGCGCCTGCTTGGCGTTCTGCTCGACCATCAGGATGCCGACGCCGGCGGCGTTGACTTCCTTGACCCGCTCGAAGATCTCGTTCATGTACAGCGGCGAGAGGCCGGCGGTCGGTTCGTCGAGCAACAGCAGGTCGGGCTCGGGCATCAGGGCACGGCCCATGGCCACCATCTGGCGCTGGCCACCCGAGAGCTCACCGGCCGGTTGGTGGCGTTTCTCCTGCAGGGGCGGGAAGAACTCGTAGACGCGTTCCAGCATGCGTTTGACGTTGTCGGGCTTGAGGTAGGCGCCCATTTCCAGGTTTTCCTGCACCGTCATGCTCGGGAAGACGTTGTGCTCCTGGGGCACGAAGCCCATGCCACGGCGTACCAGCTTGTTGGGTGGCAGGTTGTGGATGGGGTCGCCGTTGAGCAGGATTTCGCCCTGGTTGACCGTGAGCAGGCCGAAGATGGCCTTGAGCATGGTCGACTTGCCGGCGCCGTTGGGGCCGACGATGACGCCGACCTCACTGGCTTCGATGGCCATGTCCACCCCGTTGAGGATGTTCATGCCGCCGTAGCCGCCATGCACGTCGCGTGCGTCGAGTAGAGGCATAAGGTTTGGGTCTCTGCGTACGGGGCTGCGGAAATACGGCCGTGGGCCTGGTGGCTGCCGGGCCGGGCTAGCCAGTCAGTATTTCCGTGTTGCCCCCTTTGTTGTTCATGAGCTGCCGAGGCCGGGCTTGCGTTCAGGCCACATTGGCACCGAAGTAGGCCTCGATGACTCTTTCATCGTTGCGGATCTGTTCGATGGTGCCTTCGACCATCACGCTGCCCTGGGCCAGCACGATCACCGGATCGCAGAGGCGCGCGATCATGTCCATGTCGTGTTCGATGACCAGGAAGGTGTAGCCCATCTCCTGGTTGAGGCGCTCGATGTTGCGAATCAGGTCGCCCAGCAGGGTGCGGTTGACCCCGGCGGCGATCTCGTCGAGCAGCACGATTTTGGCGTCGGTCATCATGGTGCGACCGAGTTCGAGCAGCTTCTTCTGCCCGCCGGAGAGGTTACCGGCCAGTTCGTTGCGCACGTGATGCAGGCCGATGAAGTCGATGACTTCGTGGGCGCGGCGGCGTACTTCGGCTTCTTCCCGGCCCACGGCGCCGGGCTTGAACCAGGTGTTGAAGAGGTTCTCGCCGGCCTGACGGGGCGGCACCATCATCAGGTTCTCGAGTGCCGTCATGTGCGCGAATTCGTGGGCGATCTGAAAGGTGCGCAGCAGGCCCTTGTGGAACAGTTCGTTGGCGGGGCGGTTGGTGATGTCCTCGCCCTCCAGCTCGACCCGGCCGCTGTCGAGCGGCAGGGCGCCGGCGATGATGTTGAACAGGGTCGACTTGCCGGCGCCATTGGGGCCGATCAGCCCGGTGACGGAGCCTTGGCCGACCTGGATCGAGCAGTCGTCGATGACCTGCAGGCCGCCGAAGGCCTTGTTGACGTTGTGGACGTCGATGATGGCAGACATGGTGGGGATTCCGTCTGTGTCATTCATTGTTTTGCCATGGCGGATCACGCCATGGCTTGTTGTACACGGCTCGGTGTTGCGTGCCCCGGCGGAGTGGTGTCGCCACCCGGTCCCGAGGGCTCAGCGGCGGCGCGGGTGTTCCGTCCGCATGATACGACTGGCGGCAAAGGCCCCCACGATCACCGTGGCACCGATCACGGGCAGCAGGTAGCCGTCAATCTGCGGGATGGCGCGCAGGAAGACGAACGCCACCGCCGCCGGCGATATAAAGCGTACCAGAAAGCGCCAGGTGTGCAGCCATCCTTCGCTGGTCCGCAATTCCTTCATGATTTCACCATGAGTCAACGCCCAGCCGGCAAAGAGCGCGACCATCAGGCCGCCGAGCGGCATGAGGATATGCGTGAGCAGCTCCATCAGCTGGAAGGCGCTGATGCCCAGGAGATCATGGAAGGGGCTGTCGCTGGACCAGACGTTGAAACTGAAGACGGTGAGCAGGCCGAGGGCCCAGCTGGCGATCACCATGGCCGCCACGGATTGCGCCCGGGTCAGGTCGAAGCGTTCGACCAGGAAGGCGGCGACCGGCTCGATCATCGAGATGGCCGAGCTGATCGCGGCACCCAGTACCAGGATGAAGAACACCGCGCCGACCAGCGAGCCGCCCGGCATTTCGACGAAGGCCAGCGGCAGGGTGATGAACATCAGGCCCGGGCCTTCGGCGGGGTCCAGGCTGGCGCCGAAGACCAGGGCGAAGATGGCCAGGCCGGCGATCAGCGCCACGGCGGTATCGATGACCACGATGGCCAGTGCCGTGCGGCTCAGCGAGACCTCGCCGGGCATGTAGGCGCCATAGGCCATGAGTGCGCCCATGCCCAGGCTCAGGGTGAAGAAGGATTGGCCCATGGCGGCCAGCCAGCCTTCGAAGCTGAGGTCGCTCAACTGCAGGGTCAGCAGGAAGTCGACCGCCGCCGGCATGTTGCCGTGCATGACGCTGTAGGCGAGGATCACCAGCAGAATGACCAGCAGTGCCGGCATCATCAGGCGCAGGGCATTCTCGATGCCGCGATGCACGCCAAGGCCGACGATCAGGCCCGAGGCGGCGATGAACAGGGTGTGATAGAGCGTCAGCAGCGCCGGCGAGGCGAGCAGGCTCTGGAAGCCGCTGGAGGCGAGCTCGGCATCGGCGTTGGCCAGCGCTCCGGTCAGCATGCGCCAGGTATAGTGCAACGCCCAGCCGGCTATCACCGAGTAGAAGCTGAGGATGATCAGGGCCGCGGCGGCACTCAACCAGCCGATCGACTCCCAGGCCCGCGAGGCGTTGTGGGTGCGGCTCAGAAAGCGCATGCCCATGATCGGGCTGCGCCGGCTGCTGCGCCCCAGCAGGATCTCGGCGATCAGGATGGGCACGCCGATGATGCACAGCGTGACGATGTAGATCAGCAGGAAGGCGCCCCCGCCGTTCTCGCCGGCCAGGTACGGGAAGCGCCACAGGTTGCCGAGCCCGACCGCCGAGCCGACGGCGGCCAGCAGGAAGGTCCCCTTGTGCGTCCAGATGTTGTTCGTGCTCATGGAGGTCCTGCCATAGCCGTGTCGCTTCGGTCCGCTGCCGCCTGCTGTGTCAGGCGTTCGGTATGAGTCGCTGCTGGTACTCGGGCATCGGGATCGAGGCTGGCCTCGTCCCGTCTGCTGCAAGTTCCGCAGGCCGAAAGATGCCGCACTTTGCTGCTTTGCCGCATCGACGTCAACTCTGCGCTATCGAGGTGTTACCTGGCTAGTGTGCGAGCGTTTAGGCGTCGTTGGCCGAACGGCTGGCAATGGCGCTCCGGATCAGTCTTCCGCTTCCTCGTCGTCTGCCTGGGGATGATCGGGCTCCAGGGCGCGCGCGCTGTCGGGCAGGCGCACGGTATCGCCTACCGAGAGGTCGCCGAGACTCTGCTGGCGCTTGCCGTCGGCGGAAGCGATCAGGGCCACCACGTCGCCGATGTTGGTGCCATCGTCGAGTCTGGCCTCCACGCGAACCCGCACCGTGGCGCCCTTGTACAGCCCCGAGATGATGCTGCCGACATGCGGCTCGGGGAAGTCGTCCGGGTGGTCGGCGAAGTAGCGCAGTACGCTCTTGTCACCCGGTTGGTCCCATTCGATGTGCTTGTGCATGAGCGTACCTCGTGTGTCAGGGGGGTATCTGGGCGTGGCGTGCTTACTGCACCGTGGTCACGCCGGGCGGGGCGTCGAAGCGCACCTCTTCCCAGCCGACGGTGATGGTTTCGCCGATCAGTTCCTTGACGGACTTGGCGCCTTCGCCGCCCAGGCCGACGATCTCGGCGACAAACTTGCCGTCCGGCAGGCGTTCGGTGACGCGGCAGTTGAGCACGCGTCCCACGTTGTCCTGCACGAAGAACTCCTGACCTTCCTGCAGCTTCTTGGCATTGCTGTCGGGTGCCTCAACGGGCTTGAGCGAAATATCGGCCATCTGAACGTCACTCCATCGCAGTGAGTAAGGAACCTTCAGCCTATCATTCGCCAGTCGTCGCGACGACTGCCTGTTGGCGCGCCTTTCTGGGTCGGTCGCGCCCGGCGCGCTGGCTGGCAGGGAGTCGGCCGGCGTGTCGCAAGTCGCCAGGGGATACGCTAGCCTCAGTATATGAGGCAGGTGATCAATTTTTGCACAACGTCGGACAGTGTCCGCATCGCCTATGCAACGGCCGGGCGAGGCCCGCCCTTGTTGCGTGTGGGCGGGTGGATGACCCACCTGGAACGTGATTGGGACAGCCCCATCTGGCGTCACTGGCTGCGTGAATTGACGCGCGAGCACACCCTGGCGCGGTTCGATATTCGTGGCTCCGGCCTGTCCGACCATCGGGTGCACGAGCAGGGGCTGGAAGCCTGGTTGCATGATCTGGAAGCGGTGGCCAACGCCCTGGGCTGGCGGCGCTTTCCGTTGTTCGGCATCTGCCAGGGAGGCGCGGTGGCGGCCGCCTATGCTGCGCGTTATCCCGAGCGGGTCAGTCACCTGATTCTCTACAATGCCTATGCCAATGGCGCCTATTCTGCGGGCGTCAACCAACAGCAGTCCGATGAGGCCCGCGCACTGGAGCAGCTGATCGAAGTCGGCTGGGGCCACCCCAACAGCGCCTTTCGTGAGGTCTTCGCCCGGCTGATGTCACCCCGCGAAGCGGCTGACCAGGTGGTGTGGTGGGAGCAGTTGCAGCGCTATACCGCGGAGCCGGATGATGCGGTGCGACTATGGCGGGGCTTTCATGAACTGGACATTCGCCCCCAGCTGCCGCAGGTCCAGGCGCCCACCCTGGTGGCCCACGTCAAGGGCGACCATATGGTGCCCTTCGAGGCGGGACGGCGCCTGGCCGCACAGATTCCGGACGCGCATTTTCTGCCGCTGGAGGGCAGGAACCATATCCTGCAGACCTCGGATCCTGGCTGGCCGTTGCTGGTCACCGAGTTGCGGCGGTTCCTGAGTGGCATGTCGGCCCATGCCGTCGCCCCGCCACCCGGCTTCGATGACCTGACGCGTCGTGAACAGGCCATCCTGGATGCCGTGGCCCGGGGTCTGGCCAATCCGGGCATTGCCGATGAACTTTCCATTTCGCCCAAGACGGTGCGTAACCACGTCAGTCGAATCGGCAGCAAGCTGTCGGTGTCCAGCCGTGCGGAGATGATCGTCAAGGCGCGAGAAGCGGGCTTTGGCCATGCCTGATGCGCCACTCGGGACATCCGTCTCAAGCCTGGAGCAATTCTTCGGCTCGATTCGGGACACCTGCCTCATGCCGGCCGCCTCCGGTCACGCCTAGGTTAAGTCCAGGGCCCCTTCCTGCGGGCCTGATGTGGCTTTCATAGCGGCGGATCAAGAGGTGATCGAAATGGACACGGCAACAATCGACAATTTCAGGGGGGTGTTCAGGGGCAGCATCATCCTGCCCGAGGATGCGGCCTATGATGACGTCAGGGCGCTTTACAACGGCATGATCGATAAACGCCCGCGGCTGATCGCGCAGTGTATGGATACGGCCGATGTGGCCACGGCCGTGCGCTTCGGCCGCGAGCAGGAGCAGTTGATCGCCGTGCGTGGCGGCGGTCATAACGGTCCGGGCCTGGGCAGCTGCGATGATGGCCTGCTGATCGATCTGTCGCGGATGACGGGGGTTCATGTCGATCCGGACAGCGCGACCGTCAGGGCACAGCCCGGCTGTACCCAGGGCGACCTGGATCATGCCACGCATGCTTATGGGCTGGCCGTGCCGGCGGGCATCGTCAGTACCACCGGTATTGCCGGGCTGACCCTGGGCGGCGGGCATGGATATCTGAGCCGGCTGCACGGCTTGACCGTCGACAATCTGGTCGAGGCCGAAGTGGTGCTCGCCGATGGTCAGATCGTGATTGCCAATATCAACCGTCATGAGGATCTGTTCTGGGCACTACGTGGCGGCGGGGGCAACTTCGGCATCGTGACCAGCTTCCTGCTGCAGGCCCATCCGGTGCATACCGTCTTCGCCGGGCCCATCTTCTGGGATCTGGCCCATGCCCGGCAGATCATGGCCTGGTACCGCGACTTTCTGCCCGAGGCTCCCAGGCAGCTGGGCATGTTTCTGGGGCTGAAGCGTGTGCCTTCGATGGCGCCATTTCCGGAAGCGCTGTGGGACCGCCTGGTGTGCGCGCTGATGTGTTGCCATACCGGGCCCGAGGAAGA
Organism: Halomonas sabkhae; assembly: GCF_030409265.1. NCBI lineage: Bacteria > Pseudomonadati > Pseudomonadota > Gammaproteobacteria > Oceanospirillales > Halomonadaceae > Halomonas > Halomonas sabkhae. The sequence continues at coordinate 169,792 of NZ_JAUFPM010000012.1, read as the reverse complement.
GGCCATGGCGACCATGCAGTCGGTCAGGGAGGCGCTGCCGGAGCCGTTGATGGATGGCATGACGCGCATGCCGTTTCCCGCCTGGCAGTCCGCCTTCGATGCCATCCTGCCCAAGGGCCTGCAGTGGTACTGGAAAGGCGATTTCGTGCACGAGCTCAGCGACAGGGCCATCGAGGTGCATCTCGAGCATGCCGCGCGGATTCCGTCCGGCAGTCTGTCGCTGATGCACCTGTATCCGATAGACGGCGCCGTGCACGATACCCAGGGCGACGCCATGGCCTGGCCATGCCGGGAGGCGACCTGGTCGATGGTGATCGCCGGAATCGATCGGGACCCGGCCAGGGCCGAGGCCGTGACCCGCTGGGCGCGCGACTACTGGGAGGCCCTGCACCCGTTCAATGACGGGGGCGGTTACATCAACTTCATGATGGACGAGGGCAGCGAGCGCATTCAGGCGACCTATGGCGCCAACTATCCGCGGCTGGCGCGGATCAAGGGGCGCTACGATCCGGACAACACCTTCCGCGTCAACCAGAACATCCTGCCGGCTTCCTGATCCGGAGGCCGGGACGGCGCCACGCCGAGCTGCCCGGCAAGGCACGACCCGCCAACAAAAAGCCCACCGCTGAGGGTGGGCTTGGCGTGATGCCGAAAGGCCGGACGGCGCTCAGTTCTTCTTGGAGCGCTTGCGCTCGTTCTCGGACAGCAGCTTCTTGCGCAGGCGGACGTGGTTGGGAGTGACCTCGACGATTTCGTCGTCGTCGAGGAATTCCACGGCCTGCTCCAGGGTGAAGCGCACGGGCGGAGTGAGCACCAGGGCTTCGTCACTGCCGGAAGAACGCATGTTGTCGAGCTTCTTGGCCTTGGTCGGGTTGACCACCATGTCTTCGGCACGGTTGTTGATGCCGATCAGCATGCCTTCGTAGACCTCGGTGCCGTGCTCGACGAGCAGCTTGCCGCGATCCTGCAGGGCGAACAGGGCATAGGCCAGGGCCTTGCCGCTGACCATGGACACCAGCACGCCGTTGCGGCGTTCGACGGAGGCCTCGGGGCGCAGCGGACCATAGCAGTCGAAACGGCTGGTCAGGATGCCGGTGCCCGAGGTCAGGGTCAGGAACTGGCCGCGGAAGCCGATCAGGCCGCGCGCCGGGATGCTGAAGTCGAGGCGCACACGACCCTTGCCGTCGGGGTGCATGTTCTTGAGCTCGCCCTTGCGGTAGCCGAGCTCTTCCATGATGGCGCCCTGGTGCTGCTCTTCGCAGTCGATGATGACTTCTTCGTAGGGCTCCTGGTTGACGCCGTCGATCTCGCGGATGATGACCTCGGGGCGGCCCACCGACAGTTCGAAGCCTTCACGACGCATGCTTTCGATCAGCACGGCCAGGTGCAGCTCGCCACGCCCGGAGACGACGAACTTCTCGGGGCTGTCGCCCTGCTCGACACGCAGCGCCACGTTGTGGATCAGCTCCTGCTCGAGGCGCTCCTTGATGTTGCGGCTGGTGACGAACTTGCCGTCCCGGCCGGCGAACGGCGAGTCGTTGACCTGGAAGGTCATGGAGACGGTCGGCTCGTCGACCGTCAGGGCCGGCAGGGCCTCGACGTTGTTCGGGTCGCAGATCGTGTCGGAAATGGCCAGGTTCTCGATGCCGGTGATGCAGACGATGTCGCCGGCGGTGGCCTCTTCGGTCTGGACACGCTCCAGGCCCAGGTGGGTCATGACCTGGCCGATCTTGCCACGTCGCTCCTTGCCTTCCTTGGTGACCACGCTGACCTGCTGGCCGGGGCGCATGGCACCGCGGGTGATGCGGCCCAGGCCGATGACGCCGACATAGCTGTTGTAGTCCAGCGCCGAGATCTGCATCTGCAGGGAACCTTCGCGCTCGACCTTGGGCGGCTCGACGATATCGACGATGGCACGGAACATCGGTGTCATGTCGTCGGTCAGCTGGTCCGGCTCTTCACCGGCCACGCCGTTGAGGGCGGAGCAGTAGATGATCGGGAAGTCGAGCTGGTCTTCACTGGCGCCCAGGTTGTCGAACAGGTCGAAGATCTGATCGATGACCCAGTCCGGACGCGCGCCCGGGCGGTCGATCTTGTTGACCACGACGATCGGCTTGAGGCCCTGATCGAAGGCCTTCTGGGTAACGAAGCGCGTCTGCGGCATGGGGCCATCGACGGCGTCGACCATGAGCAGCACCGAGTCGACCATCGACATCACGCGCTCGACCTCGCCGCCGAAGTCGGCGTGTCCCGGCGTATCGACGATGTTGATGTGGTAGTCGCGGTCTTCCGGGCTATGCCAGCGGATGGCCGTGTTCTTGGCCAGGATGGTGATACCGCGTTCCTTCTCCTGGTCGTTGGAGTCCATGATGCGCTCCTGGGCTTCCGCCTTGCGGTCCAGGGTGCCGGACTGCTGGAGGAGCTTGTCGACCAGGGTGGTCTTGCCATGATCGACGTGAGCGATGATGGCAATGTTGCGAAGGTTCGCGATGTTGGAACTTGCGTTCGTGCTCATAGGGTGTGGATCGCCAGTTTGTACGCACCTATGTACACGTTGTGTTCAGTACCCTAGGCGCGGGGCAGGGAAGTTTAGGGCGCGCATTGTACAGGCTAGGCCGGCCAGGTAATAGCGTATTTGTGTGATACGCGCGGCGGGCCGGGTACAAGGCGCGCCACGGTGGGGTTGGCAAGGGCGTGAGAGCGAAGTGCGGGCGGCTGGCCTGGCCGGTCGGGTGCCGGGACGCGAGCGAGCCGCCACGGTGCACCTTTATGGTGCGTCAGGGTGTTTCGTGCCCTGTTTTGGTTCGCTGAAACGGGCCCTGGATGCCCCTGACGCGGGGGATATCGGCCGCGGCATTCATGTGGGGCATCGCAGGATATAAATATTTCCCTTTGATATCATGTGGTTATTTTTTCATCGGTGTGGCGTGCGCCATTTTGGCACGCTTTCTGCTTCATCATTGCAAACGCCATGGTCGTCCTGGCGGTTGTAGGCAGCTGCACCACTGCGTGCTACAACAATGGCTACCCGACCAGCGGCCAGGACGCTTTGAATACGCTTCAGAGTTAACGAGCCAAGCTCATTTGTGGAGGACCTCATGTCTGACAAGACTCTCGCCCTGATTGAAGAGCACGATGTGAAGTGGATCGACCTGCGCTTCACCGATACCAAAGGCAAGGAACAGCACGTGACCATCCCGGCTCGGGATGTCGACGAAGAGTTCTTCGAGAACGGCCAGATGTTCGATGGGTCTTCCATCAACGGCTGGAAGGGCATCAACGAGTCGGACATGATCCTGCGTCCGGAAGACGGTACCGGCTATCTCGATCCCTTTACCGAAGACGCGACCCTGGTCCTGCGTTGCGACATCATCGAGCCCGCCACCATGCAGGGTTATGAGCGCGACCCGCGTTCCATCGCCAAGCGTGCCGAGGCCTATCTGCAGTCTTCCGGCCTGGGCGACACCGCCTTCTTTGGCCCGGAGCCCGAGTTCTTCATCTTCGACGAAGTGCACTGGAAAGCCGACATCGAAGGCGCCATGTACAAGATCAGCTCCGAGGAAGGTGCCTGGGCCACCGATCGCCACGTCGAGGGCGGCAACATGGGCCACCGGCCGCGCGTCAAAGGCGGCTACTTCCCGGTGCCGCCGGTCGACAGCTTCCATGACATGCGGGGCGCCATGTGCAACACCCTGGAGGCCATCGGCCAGAGCGTCGAAGTGCATCACCATGAGGTCTCCAACGCCGGCCAGAATGAGATCGGCGTCAAGTTCAACACCCTGGTGAAGAAGGCCGACGAACTTCAGGAAATGAAGTACGTGGTGCACAACGTGGCCCACGCCTACGGCAAGACGGCGACCTTCATGCCCAAGCCGGTGGTGGGTGACAACGGCAGCGGCATGCACGTTCACCAGTCCTTCTGGAAGGACGGCCAGAACCAGTTTGCCGGTGACGAATACGCCGGCCTCTCGGAAATGGCGCTGTACTACATCGGCGGCGTGATCAAGCACGCACGCGCCCTGAACGCCTTCGCCAACGCTTCGACCAACTCCTACAAGCGTCTGGTGCCGGGCTTCGAGGCGCCGGTGATGCTGGCCTACAGCGCCCGTAACCGCTCCGCTTCCATCCGCATCCCGTATACTGCCAGCCCCAAGGGCAAGCGCGTCGAGCTTCGCTTCCCGGACCCGACCGCCAACCCCTACCTGTGCTTCGCGGCGATGCTGATGGCCGGCATCGATGGCATCAAGAACAAGATCCATCCCGGCGATGCCATGGACAAGAACCTCTATGACCTGCCGCCGGAAGAAGGCAAGGCCATTCCGACCGTGGCCGAGAGCCTGGATCAGGCGCTGGCGGCACTGGATGCCGACCGTAGCTTCCTCACTGAGGGTGGCGTCTTCACCGACGAGACGATCGATGCCTACATCGAGCTCAAGTCCGAGGATATCGAGCGCCTGCGCATGACGACTCACCCGATCGAGTTCGACATGTACTACAGCTGCTGAGAAGAGGCGGCGCTCGGCGCCGCTCTCCCGGTATCGACAAGGGCACGCCTGCGGGCGTGCCCTTTCTGGCTGCGTCACCGGCCAGTGGTGCCGGCGATGTGGGAAGGCCGCTGGGCCCCGGCCCGGCGAACGCCGCGGCGCTGATCTATAGTCGGGGCGTGAGCCCATGTCGGCGTCGAGAACGCCGGGAGCCTGACCATGACCCGCAATGGCCTGCGGGGCCTGGCACTCTGCCTGACCCTCATTCTCCCCCTGGTCGTATTCGCCGAGACACTGTATCGCGCGACCGATGCCCAGGGGCGGGTGCGCTACTCGGATGACCCGGCCAGCGGCGGCGAGCCCGTCGAGCTGGCGCCGATCAGCGTGGTGCCGGCCCTGCCGGGGGCGTCGGCCGCGCCGACCGCCAGGGACGACGGGCCGCGTCGGGCGGGTGCTTCGCGGCCGGCCTACACCACCTTTGCGATCGCCACGCCTGCCGACGAGAGCACCCTGCCGACCGGTGCCGCGGGTAATGTGCAGGTGCGCCTGGCCATTCGTCCGGCCCTGCGGGCGGGGCATCGGTGGCGCCTGCGCCTCGATGGGGAACTCGTCGGCAGCGCGACGCGTGAGCCGGCCATCCCGCTCACCAATCTGGCGCGGGGCCGTCACCGCCTACAGGCCGAGTTGCTCGATCAAGGCGCACAGGTGCTGCGCCGCACTCCGGCAGTGACGTTGCATGTGCGCCGAGCCAGCGTCAATCGGCCTGCTGCCGCTTCCCGCGACTGACGTCGCAGCCTGCTCGCTGGGTGTGCGTGGGTGGCGCACGGGCTTCTCCAGCCGTGTGCATGCACCATGCTTGTGCACTAAAATGGTGCATAGTGTGAGATGCCGTCATGCGCCGGGGCCCATGTGTCGGCGCCGGTGACATGGCGTGCTTTTTGCAACGATCTCTCCCAGCGGGTCAGGCGTCTCCCGGGATGGCCTGGCCCCGGCCGGATACTTCTTCTTCGCGCACCTCGGGACCGTCCATGTATCAACGCTTGATGGAACATCTCACCACCGCCGTACTGCTGCTCGACGGCGAGTTGCGGCTGCAATGGATGAACCCGGCCGCCGAGGCCCTGCTGGCTCTCAGCCATATGCGGGTGCAGGGCCAGGCGTTGCCGGAACTGATCTCCAGCGAGGCCGACATCGGCGAACTGCTGGCCAAGGCGCGTGACGAGTTTCACCCCTTCACCCAGCGCGAGGCACGCCTGACGCTGGCGACCGGGGACATGTTGACCGTGGACTACACCGTGACGCCCTTGACGGCGGACGAGCTGCTGCTGGAGGTCGAGCCGCGTGACCGTCTGCTGCGCATTTCGCGGGAAGAGGCCCTGCAGACACGGCAGGAGACCATCAAGGTGCTGGCGCGGGGGCTGGCACATGAGGTCAAGAACCCGCTGGGGGGAATTCGCGGGGCGGCGCAGTTGCTCGAGCGCGACCTCGAAGGCTCGCAGTTGACGGAGTTTACGCGAATCATCATCGAGGAGGTCGACCGCCTGCGCGACATGGTGGATGCCATGCTGGGTCCGAACCAGGTCGAGCGGCATGCGTCGCTGAACATTCACAAGGCGCTGGAGCGGGTGCGCTCGCTGCTGGTGGTCGAGCATCCGAGCGTGACCATCATCCGTGACTATGACCCGAGCCTGCCGGAACTCTCGGGGGATGAGGCGCAGATGATCCAGGCCATCCTCAATGTGGCGCGCAATGCCGTGGAGGCCATGACCGAGTCCGATGTGCCGGCGCCCAGCCTGATGCTGCGCACGCGGGCGCGTCGCCAGTTCACCCTGGGCGCCGAGCGCCACCGGCTGGTCTGCGAGGTGACCATCATCGACAACGGTCCGGGGATTCCGGAGCGGCTGCGCGAAACCCTCTTCTATCCCATGGTCTCGGGGCGCGCCGAGGGCAGTGGGCTGGGGCTGTCGATTGCCCAGTCGGTCCTGCATCGCCATCACGGGCTGATCGAGTGCGATTCCGCGCCCGGCCATACCGAATTCCGCCTGCTTATTCCGCTGGAGAAACCTCATGAGTGAAGTCGCTCGCGTCATGATCGTCGACGACGACCGCGCCATCCGCTGGGTGCTGGAGCGGGCGCTGGCGCAGCCCGATCTGGAGGTCGAGTGCGTCGAGCGCGCCGATAACGTCCTGCCCCGCCTGCTCGAGGACCCGCCGGATGTGCTGGTGACCGATATTCGCATGCCGGGCATCGACGGCCTGGACCTGATGGCGCGCGTGCGCGAATCCCATCCGGACCTGCCGGTGATCGTCATGACGGCGCACTCGGACCTCGACAGTGCCGTGGCGTCCTACCAGGGTGGCGCCTTCGAGTACCTGCCCAAGCCCTTCGATGTCGACGAGGCGCTGGCCCTGGTGCGTCGTGCCGTGGCCCATGCCCGGGAGCGTGAGCGCCCGGTCACGCCCCCCGAGGGACTGGAGACCGAGATCATCGGCGAGGCGCCGGCCATGCAGGAGGTCTTCCGCGCCATCGGTCGGCTGGCGCAGTCGCACATCACGGTGCTGATCAACGGCGAGTCGGGGACCGGCAAGGAGCGCGTGGCGCAGGCGTTGCACCAGCACAGCCCACGCGGCAGCAAGCCCTTCATCGCCCTGAACATGGCGGCGATTCCGCGGGACCTGATCGAATCCGAGCTGTTCGGCCACGAGAAGGGCGCCTTCACCGGCGCCACGGCGCAGCGCCAGGGGCGATTCGAGCAGGCCGATGGTGGCACCCTGTTTCTCGACGAGATCGGCGACATGCCGGCCGAGACCCAGACCCGGCTGTTGCGCGTGCTGGCGGATGGCGAGTTCTATCGCGTCGGCGGTCACACCCCGGTCAAGGTGGACGTGCGCATCATCGCGGCGACCCACCAGCACCTCGAGGAACTGGTCAATGAAGGGCGCTTCCGCGAGGACCTCTTCCACCGCCTCAATGTGATCCGCGTGCATCTGCCCAAGCTGGCCGACCGACGCGAGGACATTCCGCGGCTGGCCCGGCACTTCCTGATCGAGGCGGCCAAGGAGTTGTCGACGGACGCCAAGGTGCTGACCGAGGAAGCCGAGACGCACCTGACCCGCCTGCCGTGGCACGGCAATGTGCGTCAGCTGGAAAATACCTGCCGCTGGCTGACCGTGATGGCGTCGGGGCGCGAGGTGATGGTCGAGGATCTGCCCCCGGAACTGCGGGATGCCGAGAGCGTCGGCGTCTCCGGGGACTGGCGCGTCGCCTTCCGCGACTGGGCCGACCGCGCCCTGGCGGCCGGCCACACCCACCTGCTGGAAGAAGCCGTGCCCGACTTCGAGAAGATCCTCATCGAGACCGCGCTCAAGCACACCGGCGGGCGCAAGGGCGACGCCGCCGAGCTGCTCGGCTGGGGCCGCAACACCCTGACCCGCAAGCTCAAGACGCTGCTGCCGGAGATGGCGGAGGACTGAGCCACGAGCTACGAGCCACGAGCTGCGAGAATCGAGCCGCGCGTCATGCGGGAGGTTTTGGGGGCTGAGCGGCCGGAGCCACCATCCCGCTCGCCTCACGCCTCACGCCTCACGCCTCGCGTGCCGGCTTGATGGCTGAGCGGCCGGAGCCACCATCCTGCTCGTTCCTCGTTCCTCGTTCCTCGTTCCTCGTTCCTCGTTCCTCGTTCCTCGTTCCTCGTTCCTCGTTCCTCGTTCCTCGTTCCTCGTTCCTCGTTCCTCGCTACTTCTGATTGCGTGCCAGCGGCTGGGTACGCTTCTCCAACCAGGCGAGGGCGTCGCCGTCGAGCTTGGGCGCGAGCCGTTCGCGGACCTCGGCGTGGTAGGCGTCGAGCCAATCGATCTCGCTGTCGTCGAGCAGGCTGGGGTCGATGCAGCGGGTGTCGATGGGGCACAGCGTCAGTGTCTCGAAGTACAGGAAGTCGCCGAATTCGCTCTCGACCGCCGGGCGGTTGGCCACCAGGTTCTCGATGCGAATGCCCCATTGGCCGGGGCGGTACACACCGGGCTCGATGGAGGTGATCATGCCCGGTTGCATGGCGGTGTGCGGCGCCGTGGGCGCCTGCCAGGCGATGACCTGCGGGCCTTCGTGGACGTTGAGGAAGTAGCCCACGCCATGCCCGGTGCCATGCCCGTAGTCGCGGCCGGTGCGCCACAGCGGCGCCCGGGCGATGGCGTCGAGCTGGGCCGAGGGAATGCCGCGCGGGAAGTGGCTGCGGGAGAGTCCGATGGTGCCCTTGAGCACCAGGGTGTAGTCCTCGCGCTGCGCCGCGCTGATCTCGCCGACCGGTACCACCCGGGTGATGTCGGTGGTGCCGCCGGGATACTGGCCACCTGAGTCGATCAGCAGCAGGCCATTGCCCTCGATGGCCGAGTGAGCCTCGGGGATGGCGTGATAGTGCGGCAGGGCGCCGTTGGCGTTGAAGGCGGCTATGGTCGAGAAGCTGCGGCTGACGAAGCCGGGGCGCGCGGCGCGTGCCCCGGTGAGCTGTTCGTCGACGGTCAGTTCGGTGACCGTCTCGCCGCGCTCGAGTGCCGCCTCCAGCCAGGCGAAGAATTCGCACAGGGCGGCGCCGTCCTCTTCCATGGCCTGTCGGACGTGCTTCAGGTCGTTTTCGCTCTTGCGCCCCTTGAGCAGGGTGCTGGGCTGGTAGGCCTCGATCAGATCGGCCGTGCCGGGCAGGGCCTCGCGGGTGCCCAGGGTCAGGCGGGCCGGGTCAATCAGGACACGCGCGGCGTCCGGCAGTGCCGCGAGTTGTGCCGTCCAGTCGGCATAGGGCGCCACCCGGATGCCATCGTCGGCGAGGGCCTGCGTCAGCGAGTCATCCAGCTTGCCGGGGGCGACGAACAGCGTCGCGCTCTCGCGGCCGAGCAGCAGGTGGGCCAGGAAGACCGGATTGAAGTCGACATCGTCACCGCGAAGCTGGGTCAGCCAGGCGATATCGTCCAGCGTCGAAATGGGGTGCCAGTCGGCATCCCGCTCGGCCATTCTGTCGCGCACACGGGCGAGACGCTCGGCACGGCTCTCGTCCAGGTAGGCGGGATCGTGGGCATAGAGCGGCGCCTCGGGCAGGTCAGGCCGGTCCGGCCAGATGGCGTCGAGCAGGTCCAGATCACTGCGCAGCCGGATGTCCGCCGCCGACAGCTTTTCGTCCAGCCGCCGGGCACTGGCCAGGGAGACCACCTGGGCATCGAAGCCCAGGCTGGCACCGGAGGGCAATTGCTCGGCCAGCCAGTCGATCGGCGCATCGCCCTGACCGGGGTGAAGCTTCATCAGCTCGATGCCACTGCCGGCCAGCTGTGCCTCGGCCTGCACCCAGTAGCGGCTGTCGACCCAGAGGCCGGCGCGTTCCTGCGTGACCACCAAGGTGCCCACCGAGCCGTCGAACCCCGACAGCCAGGCGCGGCCACCCCAGTGCGCCGGCAGGTACTCGGAGTTGTGCGGGTCGGAAGACGGCAACCACCAGGCATCGATGGCGTGTTCGCGCATGGCCTCGCGCAGGGCCGCCAGACGGGCTGCCGGGGTAGCAGGGGCTTCACTGGACATGGGTCGGGCTCCGGTTGAAGGGGGATAGGATGACAGCGCCTGGACCATAGCATATTGCGGCTCAGCGCCGCGCTTCCCGAGGGGGCAGTGTTTTCCTAAACAAAAGGGGAATGGGCGGGGCGCCGGCGGCCGTCCTATAGTGAGGCGGCTGATAGTTTGTCCCATCGTTCAGGAGGCGGGATGTCCCAGGTCGCGAATCCACCGTCGCGCGTCCGGATCACCGAGGTCGGGCTGCGCGACGGCCTGCAGAACGAGCCGGTCGTGCTGAGCACGGTCGACAAGCTCGCCCTGGTCGAATCCCTGCTGGCGGCCGGTGTCACGACCTTCGAGCTGACCTCCTTCGTCAGCCCCAGGGCGGTGCCGGCGCTGAGTGATGCCAGTGAGCTGGTGGCGGCGGTGCGCGCGCGTCGCGCTGATGTGCATCTCTCGGCGCTGGTGCCCAATGTGCGTGGCGCCGAACGCGCCCTGGCGGCGGGCGTCGATGCCGTGGTGCTGTTTGTCTCTGCCTCCGAGACGCACAACGCTCGCAACGTCAATGCCTCGGTGGCCGAGTCGCTGGCCGGCTTCGCGGCGGTGGCGCGCCGCCTTGAAGGCAGCGGCATCGAATTGCGTGGCGCCATCGCCACCAGCTTCGGCTGCCCCTTCGAGGGCGATGTGCCGGTCGAGCAGGTGGGACGCATCGCCCGCGACATGGCCGGGCTAGGCATTCGGCGCATCGCGCTGGGCGATACCACCGGCATGGCCACACCGCCGCTGGTGAGCGAGCGGATTCAGCACCTGCGCGAGGTGGTGCCGGAGGTCGTGCCGGCCCTGCATTTCCATAATACCCGCGGCATCGGGCTGGCCAATGTCATGCAGGGGCTGGCGCTGGGCGTCGAGGACTACGAGAGCGCCATCGGCGGGCTGGGCGGTTGCCCCTTCGCGCCCGGCGCCTCGGGCAACATCGCCAGCGAGGATCTGGTCTACCTGCTCGACGAAATGGGCATCGACAGCGGCCTGAGCCTCGACGGCATGATAGAGACCGCCGGTGTCGCCACGCGCCTGATGGGGCGGGCGCTGCCGGCCCAGGTATCCCGGGCGGGGCCGCGCCTGGCGCTGCATGATGCTTCCGCCGTTCCCACTGCACGAGGATGATGATGTCGGATTCGCCGTCCCAGTCCGGAGGCTCCCTCGAGGGCATCCGCGTGATCGACCTGACCCGGGTGATTTCCGGGCCCTTCTGTACCCAGATGCTGGGCGACCATGGTGCCGAGGTGATCAAGGTCGAGCCGCCCGGCCGGGGCGACATCGTGCGCTCCCAGGGCAATATGGTGAACGGCTTCAGCTGGTACTTCGCCCAGTTCAATCGCAACAAGCGCTCGCTGACGCTGGATCTGCGTCAGGAGGCGGGCAGAGAGATCCTGTGCCGCCTGCTGGATGACGCCGATGTGCTGGTGGAAAACTTCCGTCCGGGGGTCATGGCCAAAATGGGGCTGGATGACGCCACCCTGCGCGAGCGCTTTCCCCACCTGGTGGTGGGGCGCATCAATGGCTTCGGCTCCACCGGCCCCTATCGTGACCGGCCGGCCTACGACTTCATCGCCCAGGCCATGAGCGGCTTCATGGGCGTCAACGGACCGCCGGACGGCGAGCCCATGCGCGCGGCGCCGCCGATCAGCGACATGGTGGCCAGCCAGAACCTGGCCTTCGGCATCAGTGCGGCCCTGGTGCGACGCGCACGCACCGGGCAGGGCGAGATCGTCGAGACGGCGCTGACCAATGGGCTGATCAGTATGATGGGCTACCTGGCGGCGGAGTACTTCGCCACCGGCGAGGTGCCCGGGCGCACCGGCAATGACCACCCCATGCTCTATCCCTACGGGCTCTTCCAGGCCAGTGACGGCGAGGTCGCCATTGCGCCGAGCAATGACATCATGGTCGAGCGTTTCCTCGGTGCCCTGAACATGCAGGAGCTGCTGGAGGAAGAACGCTTCGCCGACAACCGCCGGCGCATGGCCAACCGCGAGCCGTTGCGCGAACTGCTCAACCAGGTCATTTCACAGCGCAGCGTCGAGGAATGGATCGCCCACTTCAATGAAGCCGGCGTGCCCTGCGGGCGCGTCCAGGATCTGCGCGAGACCTTCGAGGACCCCCAGGTGGTGGCTCAGCAGATGATGCTGCAGCTCGATCAGGGCGAACATGGGCAGGTGCCGACCACCGGGTTTCCGGTGAAGATGAGCGAAGCGCCGGCGTCGCTGCATTTTCCGGTGCCGGGGCTCGGCGAGCATACCGCGAGTCTGCTCGACGACCTGGGGCTGGATGACGCCGCCCAGCAGGCATTGAGGGACAAGGGCGTTATATGAGCAATCGCCGTTGTAACTGCAAGACACAGTATTGATTGATGACAACAACAAGGAGCAGAACGATGTCGACTCAAACCACCAAGATCATTCCCCGCCTGGGTGCCTCCGCACTGCTGGGCCTGGGGCTCGTCGTCAGCCTGCCGAGCCAGGCCCTGCCCATCGATGAATGCATCGCCCCCGCCGACCCGGGTGGCGGCTGGGACTTCACCTGCCGCTCGGTGGGCAAGCTGATGCGTGAGCTGGAGCTGGTGGATGGCAGTGTCCAGGTCACCAACATGCCGGGTGGCGTGGGTGCCGTGGCGTTCTCCAATGTGGCCAGCAAGCGAGCCGATGACAGCAACCTGATGGTGGCCACCAGCACGGTCGGGGTGACCCAGATCGCTCAGGGTCGCTACCCGGAAGGGGCCGACGCCATGCGCTGGCTGGCCATGCTGGGCACCGATGTGGGGGTGATCCTGGTCGATGATGACAGCCCCTACGAGACCCTCGACCAGCTGCTCGAGGATATCGTCGAGGATCCGTCCTCGGTGGCCATGGCAGGCTCCAGCGGCGCCGGTGGCTGGGATCATATCCGTGCCCTGCGCCTGGCCAAGGCGGCGGGACTGCCCGGTGATCAGATCGGAGCGATGCGCTGGGTCCAGTTCGATGGTGGCGGACCCGCCGTGACGCAGATGATGGGCGGCCATGTGGATGTGGTATCCACGGACCTGGGCGAGATTGCCGGCTTCATCGAGTCGGGGGATGTGCGAACCCTGGCGGTGTTGGCCGAGGAACCGCTGCCCGAGCCGTTCGAGGAACTGCCGACGGCGGTGTCCCAGGGCTATGACGTGACGGGCTATAACTGGCGTGGCTTCTACACCGGGGGCGAGGTGTCGGATGACGACTACAACGCCATGGTCGACACCCTGAAGTCGCTTTACGACAGCGATGAATGGAAGGAAGTGGCGGCACAGAATGGCCTGGTTCCCTTGTGGCGTGGTGGAGAAGAGTTCAGCAACTTCGTGCGCCAGTCCATCGAAGACGTCGAGGAAATTTCGCGCGAGATCGGAGTGATGCAGTGAATGCGGAGGCACCGGTAGAACGCGCCGCCCTGGGGGATCGCATCGCCGGGGCGGTGCTGGCGGTACTGGCCCTGGCGGCCTGGTGGCATGCCCAGAACTTCGTGGCGGGCTTCATGCAGCCCGTCGGCCCGGCGGTCTTCCCGCGCCTGGTCTGCGTGCCACTGGGCCTGCTGGCCCTTTATCTGATGGTGCGTCCCGGTATCAATCATCGCTGGCCGGGCGCGGCAGCGTTGTGCCGTCAACTCGGGGTGCTGCTGGTGCTGGGGACCTATGCAGCCTTTATCGAGCCCTGGGGCTTTGTGCCCACGACCCTGGTGACCGCCGTGCTGTTGTTGCGCCTGTTCGGTGCCAACTGGCGACAAGCCCTGCCGTACGGCGTGCTGCTGGGGCTGTCGCTGTACCTGCTGTTCGAGTTTGCGCTGGGGATTCCCCTGCCCGACATGCCCGGCCTGGGTGTATAGCGTTTTATGGATGTTCTCGATTTTCTGATTCATGGGTTTGCCGTCGCACTGCAGCCCCAGCATCTGCTGTTGGCGATGATCGGCTGTACCATCGGCACCCTGATCGGCGCCCTGCCGGGCCTGGGCCCGGTCAACGGGGTGGCCCTGCTGATTCCGCTGGCCTTCAACTTCGGGCTCGAGCCCACGGCGGCGCTGATTCTGCTGGTCAGCGTCTATTACGGTTGCATGTATGGCGGCCGCATCAGCTCCATCGTGCTCAACATACCCGGCGACGAGCCGGCCATGATGACCACCCTGGACGGCTACCCCATGGCCCAGGCCGGGCGTGGTGGCGAGGCGTTGGGGCTCTCGGCGGTGGCATCCTTCGTCGGTGCCATCATTGCGACCATCGGTCTGACGCTGTTTGCGCCGCTGCTGGTCAAGGTCGCCATTCGCTTCGGCCCGGCGGAGTACTTTGCGCTCTTCGTGCTGGCCTTCGCGACCATCGGCGGGGTAACCAGCGGCAGTTTTACCAAGAGCTTCATCGCCGCGGCGCTGGGCCTGCTGCTGGGCACGGTGGGGATCGACCCGGTGTCCAGCGTGGATCGCTATACCTTCGGCTGGTACGAGCTCTATGACGGCATCGACTATATCGTGGCGCTGGTCGGCCTGTTCGCGGTGTCCGAGTGCCTGCTGTTTCTCGAGCGGGATCGGGACACGGCGACCGCTTCGCTGAAGGTCGGTTCGGCGATGCCCGGCATGCGCCGTTCGCTTTCCTGTGCGCCGACCATCGGGCGTGGCTCGATCATCGGCTTTATTTCCGGTGTGCTGCCCGGTGCCGGGGCCTCGCTGGGCAGCTTTCTGGCCTATGTGCTGGAGAAGCGCTGGTGGGGCACCCGGGGACGATTCGGCTCCGGTGATCCTCGCGGTGTGGCGGCGCCGGAGGCCGGCAACAATGCGGCGGCCGGCGGTGCCCTGATCCCCATGCTGTCGTTGGGCATCCCGGGCAGTGGCACCACGGCGATCCTGCTGGCCCTGCTGTTGTCGATGAACATCACGCCGGGCCCGTTGCTGTTCGAACAGCAGCCGGACATGGTCTGGGGGCTGGTGGCGGCGCTGTTCATCGGCAACCTGATGCTGCTGGTGCTGAACATCCCGCTGGTGGGGCTGTTCGCCAAGGTGCTGCAGGCGCCGGCCTGGTTCCTGATGCCGATGGTCACGCTGGTGGCGTTCGTGGGCATCTTCTCGCTCAACAACAGCGCCTTCGACCTCTACATGATGCTGGGCTTCGGCGTGCTCGGCTACCTGCTGCGCAAGCTGGACATCCCCACGGTGCCGGTCGTGCTGGGGCTGCTGCTGGGCGGGCAGATGGAGTTCAACCTGCGGCGTGCCATGTCGATCTCCGGGGGTGACTGGAGCATCCTGTGGAGCAGCGGCATCTCGATCGGTATCTATGCGTTTGCCGTGTCGCTGCTGCTGGCCGGCCTGGCCTATGCGCTGGTCATCAAGAAACGCCTGGAATAGGACAAAAATCCGCGCCAACGGCTGGGCGAGACCGAGCCATGGTGCCAGAATGGGGGCCTCAAGGAGGCTCCATGACGCAGATGACCTGGGAGCGCCTGCTCGATCCGGCCCGCCTGCACGATGAACGCGGCGTGGCACGTGGCGAGACAGGCCGTAGCCCGTTTCACAAGGATCACGATCGCATTGTCTTCGCCGGCTCGTTTCGCCGCCTGGGGCGCAAGACCCAGGTGCATCCGCTGACCGACAACGATCATATTCACACCCGCTTGACGCATTCCCTGGAAGTGGGCTGCGTGGGGCGTTCGCTGGGCATGAGTGTCGGCGAGGAGCTGCACCATCGGCTGCCTGCCGGCATCACGCCAGCGGATCTGGGGGTGATCGTCCAGGCGGCCTGCCTGGGCCATGACATCGGCAACCCGCCCTTCGGCCATGCCGGGGAATATGCCATCCGCGACTGGTTCAAGCGTGCCGCCCTGGATGGCAGTGGCCTGCTCGACGGGCTGTCGGACATGGAGCGCGAGGATCTGCTGACCTACGAGGGCAATGCCCAGGGCTTTCGTATCGTCACCCAGATCGAGTACAACCAGTTTCGCGGTGGCATGCGCTTGACCGGCGCTACCCTGGGCACGCTGCTCAAGTACCCGTGGGCGGTGGATCATGGTGGATCGCGGGGCAAGTTCGGCTGTTACCAGAGCGAGCTGCCGTTGCTCAATGAGGTGGCCGACCGTCTCGGCCTGCTGCCCCAGGGCGAGAATCGCTGGTGCCGGCACCCGCTGGCCTGGCTGGTCGAGGCCGCCGATGATATCTGCTATGCGCTGCTGGATCTCGAGGATGGCCTGGAAATGGGCATCCTGCGTTTCGAGGAAGTGGCCGATATCCTGACCCAGATCGCCGGTGGCGAGCCCCCGGATTATGCCACCATGCGCGAGGATGGCGTCTCCCAGCGGCGGCGCATTGCCGCCCTGCGCGGCGCGGCCATGGAGCAGGCGGTCAAGGAAGTGACCAAGGTCTTCGTGCAGCACGAGGGCGAGCTGCTGGCCGGCACCCTGCAGCATGATCTGCTGGAGCTCTGTCATCCGGATCTGGACTGGGGCGTGAAGGCCGCCAAGGATCTGGCCCGCGAGCGCATCTTCCGCAATGAGCGCAAGGCCAAGCTGGAAATCGGCGCCTACACGACCCTGGGCATCCTGCTCGAGGCCTTCATCGGCGCCGCGCACGAGCTGCATCACACCGGACATTCCAACTTCAAGCACCAGCGGGTGTTGGCGCTGATCGGCGAGAACACCCCGCTGCGTTCCTGGTCGCTGTACGACAGCTATCGCCGCATGCTCGATTTCATCGGTGGCATGACCGACCACTATGCCGTGGATCTGGCCCAGGAGATGGGCGGGCGCCTCAAGGGCGACTGAGCGGCCGGCCGCGGTTCAGGCGCTGAGGCGCAGCGGCGGCTCGCCGTCCGGATCACGATCGGCGCCGCTGGCGCGCAGCACGCGCTGGATGGCCTGGCCGATGCGCTTGCTGCTGTCGCGGATGCCCTGGTTGCCGAACAGCCGGTTGAACTCGAGGATATAGGGTTGGCCGTCGTGCATGGCGATGTCGAAGCCGGCATGGTCGATGCCGAGTTCTCGCGCCAGGCGCTGGGCCAGCGCGACGGCCGACGCGGGAATCTCACCCTCCTGGATATGACCGCCCTGGCTGACATTGGCGCGATAGCCGCCCAGCGGGGTGACGCGCCAGTAGGCGGCAATCAGCTCGCCTCCCACGATGACGATGCGCAGGTCGCGGTCGATGGGCAGGCGCTGCTGAGCGTAGAGCACGCTCTCTTCGGCGACATGCGCCAGCAGTGCCGGGCGTGACTCGATCAGGCTGACGCCCTGGCCCATCGAGCTCTTGATGCGCTTGGCGATGAAGGGGTAGCCGAAACGGGCCTCGGCCTTGTCCAGCGAGGCCGGCGAGGTGCCGAGGATCTCGGTGGCGGGCAGATGCTCCGGGCACAGGGCCAGGAAGGCGCGCGTCTGCTCGACCTTGTCATGGCCCAGGTAGTAGCTGGCCGGGCTCGGGAAGATGCGGGCGCCGAGGCCGTACAGCAGGCTGTTGATCTGCCAGTACTCGGGAAACAGCAACCAGTCGGCCTGGCGGATTTCCTCGAGATGGTCGAACATGTGGTCGGGCTTGATATAACGCACGCCAGGGATGCCCAGGGTGCGAAAGACGTCGAATGTGATGAGTTTCATGGATAGAAGAAGTGTATCTCCGGCGAGGCGAGCGGATTATTATCCGCGGCGCCGCTTATGGCAAGCATTATTCAGCGGCTGGTCGTCAGGGGGCCGGCGTCACCTGGCAATGGCGTTGATGCTGGGCATCAGTCTGCTGGGCCCGGTGTCGGCCGTGGCGGACGCACCCGGTGAGGTGCCGTCGATCGAGGCCCGGGGCTTCGATCATTACACCCTGGCGCTGACCTGGCATCCGGGGTTCTGTGCCACACGGCACGACCCGCCGCGCGAGTGTCGCGAGGCGCGGTTGCGGCGTGGCAGCGAGGCCGGCTTCGTGCTGCATGGGCTCTGGCCGTCCCTGCCTCACCAGCTGGAAGAGCGCGGGGTCGAGCGTCAGCGCTGGTGGCGGCAGGGCTGTTTCATCGAGCGCGAACGCCCCTCGGGCGGCTTCTGTGAGCATTCGCCGCTGGGGCTTTCGGAGGCGCTGGATACGCAACTGGATGCGGTCATGCCGGGGCGGGCGAGCTGCCTGGGACGCTATCAGTATGCCAAGCATGCCTCCTGCCTGCGGCTCTCCGCCGAGGATCTGTTCGAGACCTCGGTGGCCCTGGTCGAGACCGTCAACGACAGTGCCTTTACCGACTTCGTGGTCACCCAGCGTGGCGGCGAGGTGCGTCGCAATGACCTGATCGGAGCCTTCGAGTCGGCCTTCGGCGAGGGCAAGGGGCGTGCCCTGCGCCTGGAGTGCGGGGGAGACGGCAACCGGCTGTTGACCGAAGTGCGCATCGGTATCGACGCGCAACGCCTGACGGACTTCCCGGCCCCCGAGAGCCTGGTGAAACTGGGGCTGGGGGACTGTCCGGCGGTGATCGAGATCGCGGCCTTTTAAGCCGTCTTGCCCGGGTTCGACAGCGCGTGCCGGCGCAACACGCGGATGACGGCGTCGTGGGTAGTGTCGTCGAACGCCCGGGCCGCTTGCCGGTTCGGGGACGGCTGGTCGAGATAGTCGGCCAGGCCTTCACCACTGACTACCAGCAGGTCGCCGGCCTTGTCGGCCTGCTCGATCTGCCAGCCGGGAAGCACCAGCACGCCCTGTACCGGCACCGATTGGCCGGTCTGCCGTTCCAGCCAGCGGGCCAGCGAGCGGGTGGCGTGGCGTGTCTCGCGCAGCGCTCGACGCTCCTTCCAGCCGGGGAAGCGTAGCCGTTCCTTCTCCACGACCACGACATTGTTGTCTTCCCCGGAGGGCAGCACGGCGGGTGTACGGGCGCGTGTCTCGATGGCGAAGACGCCGTGCGGCGTGACCGCGACATGGTCCAGGCTGTTGCCGCGCTCTGTGGAGCGTTCGAGGCTGACGTCATGAAACACGAAATAGGGATGGGCCTCCGGCCGGATCAGTCGCGACAGTTCCTGGCCCACGGCCAGTTCGCAGGCCAGGCCCAGCTTGAGGCGCCGGATGCGCTGGAAGTCGCGGATCAGGCGCAGGCAGAAGACCAGCACCAGCAGGGTCGAGAGGGCCCCATAGAAGCTCCATTCCAGCCAGTTCTGCTGATCGGCGAAGAGCATGCGGCCCATGCCGTAGACCAGCGGCGCCATGGTGATGATCGGGCCCAGGGCGCCATTGAGGAACAGGCCGGTGAAGGCCTGGTCGAGCCGGTCGCGCAGTGACTGGCCCGGTTCGCGCAGGCGATGGGCATCGAACGGCGAGCTGACCCTGGCGTCATGCAGATTGCGCAAGGCCAGCACGACCACGGCCGTGGCCGCGAGCGGGAACAGAAAGATCAGCGGCAGCAGGTATTCCAGCCAGGCCATCGAGAGTCCTTGCCCATGGGGAGGGTTCCATTCTAGACAATCCTGGCCCATCAAGGCCATGCTCGAAGCTCGATGGACAAGCGGGGAACTCACATGGAGCAAGACGCGATCGCCTCACTGATGGCCTTCATGGTGGAGACGCCGCGCTTGACGGTGCTGACGGGGGCGGGTATCAGCACGGCCAGCGGCATTCCCGATTACCGTGACGACCAGGGCGACTGGAAGCGTTCCCCGCCCATGCAACATCAGGTATTCATGGTGTCCCACGCCGCTCGCCAGCGCTACTGGGCGCGTGCCCTGGTCGGCTTCCGCACCCTGAACCAGGCGCAGCCCAATGCGGCCCATCATGCTCTGGCGCGTCTGGAGCGGCAGGGCAGCGTCGCCGGCATCATCACCCAGAATGTCGATGGGCTGCATCAGCGTGCCGGCTCGCGGCGGGTGATCGACCTGCATGGGCGCGCCGATGTGGTGCGTTGCATGGGCTGTGGCGCGACGCGCCCGCGTCAGGACCTGCATGACGAGCTGGGAGCCCTCAATCCGCAGTGGCTGGCGCTGGGGGCGCATGCCGCGCCGGATGGCGATGCCGACCTGGAGCGGGATTTCAGCGACTTTCGGGTACCGGCCTGCGCCGGGTGCAGTGAAGGGGTCTGGAAGCCGGATGTGGTCTTCTTCGGCGACAGCGTGCCGCGTCACACGGTGGAGGAGGCCTTCGCGCTGCTGGATGAAAGCTCGGGCCTGCTGGTGGTCGGTTCGTCGCTGATGGTCTATTCCGGCTATCGCTTCGCGCGGCGTGCCGCCCGGGCCGGACAACCCCTGGCCTGCCTCAATCTGGGGCGCACGCGAGCCGATGAGCTGTTCGCGGTGAAGGTATCCGCCAGCGCCGAGGAGGGCCTGGCAGCGCTGGCGGAGCGGCTCGATGTCGCACCGGGGGCGGCGGCGGCCCCCTGAGCCGGCTCAGCGGCGCATCTCGATGCCGTTGTCGGTCATGTGACGCTTGGCTTCGGGGATGCTGTATTCACCGAAGTGAAAGATGCTGGCCGCCAGCACCGCGTCGGCACCGCCATCCTTGATGCCTTCCACCAGGTGGTCGAGGGTGCCGACGCCGCCGGAGGCGATTACCGGCACACTGACCGCGTCGCTGATGGCACGCGTCACGCCGATGTCGAAGCCCTGACGGGTGCCGTCGCGGTCCATGCTGGTCAGCAGCAGCTCGCCGGCGCCCAGTTCGACCATCTTCTGTGCCCATTCCACGGCGTCGAGGCCGGTGGGGCGGCGTCCGCCATGGGTGAAGATTTCCCAGCGCGGGGTCTCGCCGTCCGCGGAGACCCGCTTGGCGTCGATGGCGACGACGATGCACTGGCTGCCGAAGCGTTCGGCGGCCTCATACACGAAGTCGGGGTCGTGCACGGCGGCGGTATTGATCGAGACCTTGTCGGCGCCGGCGTTGAGCATGGTGCGGATGTCATCGCAGGTGCGAATGCCGCCGCCCACGGTCAGCGGAATGAAGACCTCTCCGGCGATGCGCTCGACCATTTCCACCGTGGTGGCGCGGTCCTCGTGGCTGGCGGTGATGTCGAGGAAGGTGATCTCATCGGCGCCCTGGTGGTTGTAGCGCTGGGCGACTTCCACCGGGTCGCCGGCATCGCGGATACCCACGAAGTTGACGCCCTTGACCACCCGGCCTGCGTCGACGTCCAGGCAGGGAATGATGCGCTTGGCGAGTCCCATGATTCAGCTCCCGGTTCGGTGGCGGGTGAGTTCGTCGCACAGCCGCTGGCCTGCGGCCACGTCCAGGCTGCCTTCGTAGATGGCGCGGCCGGTGATGGCGCCGAGGATACCCGGCTCCTCGGCCTCGATCAGGGCGCGCAGGTCATCCAGGTTGGTGACCCCGCCGGAGGCGATTACCGGCAGACCGCCCTGGCGGGCCAGTTCGGCGGTGGCCTCGATGTTGACGCCGCCCATCATGCCGTCCCGGGCGATGTCGGTGTAGACGATGGCCGAGACGCCGTCGTCGGCGAAGCGCTTGGCCAGCTCGGTGGCCTTGAGCGTCGATACCTCGGCCCAGCCGTCGGTGGCCACGAAGCCATCGCGGGCATCCAGGCCGACGGTGATGTGGCCCGGGAAGGCGCGGCACATCTGGGTCACGAAGTCCGGCTCCTTGACCGCCTTGGTGCCGATGATGACCTGGGACACGCCGGCGTCCAGGTAGTGCTCGATGGTAGCGGCACTGCGAATGCCGCCGCCGATCTGGATCGGCAGCCTGGGGTAGGCGCGGGCGATCTCGGTGACGGCGTCGCCGTTGATCGGCCGTCCTTCGAAGGCGCCGTTGAGGTCGACCAGGTGCAGGTGCCGGGCACCGGCCTCGACCCAGCGGGCCGCCATGGCCACGGGGTCGTCACCGTAGGTGGTCGCGTCGTCCATGCGCCCCTGCTTGAGGCGAACGCATTGGCCATCCTTGAGGTCGATGGCGGGAATTACCAGCATGTTGAATCCTCCAGCGCGGGCGCCGTTCAGGGCATCCATTGGACGAAGTTTTCGAGCAGCCTGAGGCCGGCCCGGGAGCTCTTTTCCGGATGGAACTGCACCGCAAAGGTGGCATCGCGCCCGGTGGCCACATGGGCGTTGACGCGGCCGTAATCGGTGGCGCCGAACAGCACGCTGTCGTCATCGACCTCGACGTAGTAGCTGTGCACGAAGTAGAAGTGCTCGTTCTGGTCGATGCCTTCCCAGAGCGGATGCTTCTGATGCTGGTGCACCAGGTTCCAGCCCATGTGGGGGACCTTGCAGCGGTTGCCGCTCTCGTCGGTCATGTCGACCGGGAAGCGGCGCACCTCGCCGGGCATGAAGCCCAGGCAGTCGACGCCGCCATTTTCTTCGCTGTGCTTGTGAAGCATCTGTTGACCGACGCAGATGCCCAGCAAGGGCTTTTTCTGAGCGGCCAGCAACTCGTCGACCATGCCGCGCAGTTCGGTGCGCTCGAGCTCGCCGATGCAGTCGCGAATGGCGCCCTGGCCGGGCAGCACCAGCCGCGTGGCGCCATGGATGCGCCGCGCGTCACGGGTGATCACGACGTTTTCATGGGTCACGTGCTCCAATGCCTTGGCGACGGAATGCAGGTTGCCCATTCCGTAGTCGATGACGGCAATGGTCATGGGGTCTTCCTCGTATCAGTCGACGGGTTCAGGAAGCACGGCTTGAAGAGCTGGCCGAATGAACCACTCTGTTGCGCGGTGCTTGGCGTTTGTCGTGCTTGCCGGCGTCACAGGCTACCCTTGGTGGACGGCATGCGGCCTGTCATGCGCGGGTCTTCGGCGGCGGCCATGCGCAGGGCGCGACCGAAGGCCTTGAAGATGGTTTCCGCCTGGTGGTGGGCATTGAAGCCTTTCAGGTTGTCGATATGCAGCGTCACGCCGGCATGATTGACGAAGCCCTGAAAGAACTCCTGGAACAGTTGAGTGTCCATCTGGCCCAGCACGGCACGCGTGAACTCGACATTCATGAACAGGCCGGGGCGACCCGAGAAGTCTATCACGACTCGCGACAGGGCTTCGTCCAGTGGTACATAGGCGTGACCGTAGCGGTAGATGCCGCGCTTGTCGCCGATGGCCCCGGCGAAGGCCTGGCCGAGCGTGATGCCCAGATCCTCGACAGTGTGGTGAGCGTCGATGTGCAGGTCGCCGCTGACCTGCATGTCGATGTCGATCAGACCATGACGTGCCACCTGGTCGAGCATATGATCGAGGAAGTGCACGCCGGATTCGCCGCTGAGCTGCCCCTGGCCGTCGAGGTCGATGGCGACCGTGATCCGGGTTTCCTTGGTGTCGCGGGTGACCGTGGCGGTACGCTCGGACATGTTGAATCTCCAGCGCCTTGGCGCTTGTCAGAATAAGACCGGCCGCAGGGGCCCGAGTGGCGCCGATGCCGGGGATGTCGACGCAGCCTCGCCATTATAGTGAAACGCGACCCCGATCCGCTACAATGCCAGCTATTCCGCCGTCGCGGTATCCGCTGCCTTTAACGGGAGGACCCTGCATGCCGGTCACGCTTCAGCGAGTCGATCAGGCAACCTGGGAGTCGGATGCCCAGGTGCGTACCGATCTGGTGCGCATTTACGTGGATGCTCCAGCCGAGCGCATGCCGCAGGCGCCGGAGGACTTCGTGAGCGAGCATCTGGCCGAGGCGGCACGCTTTTTCTGCTGCGCGCATTTCAATGACCGGCTGCTCGGGGCGGTGGCCGTGACGCCGCAGTCCGAGGCCTGGTGGCTCGGCCACCTGTGCGTGCGCAAGTCGACCCGGCGACGCGGGGTCGGCTCGCGACTGCTCACCCTGACGCACCAGTCGGCCAGCCAGGAGGGGCGTCAGCTGCGCGTGATAAGCTCGCAGCTGGCCATGGCCGACCAGTTGCTGCTGAGAGGCCTGGGCTATCGCCTGACACAGACCGGTGATTATTTCGAACTCGACCTGCCGCCCAAAGGAGCCGGGCCATGAAGCGAATCTTGCGTACCCTGTTAGCTACCATCGGCATTCTGGGCCTGGTCGCGGTGGCAGCGGTGGTGTTCGTGACCACCTTCTTCGACCCGGAGGATCTCAAGCCGCGTCTCGTCGAAGTGGTGCGCGAGCACAGCGGCCTGGAGCTGGAGCTTGAAGGGCCGCTCAGTTGGTCCTTCTACCCGCGCCTGGGGGTCAGTGTGGAGTCGGCCGAAGCGCGGCTGCCGGATCAGCCACCCGAGGAGCGGCCCTTTGCCGCCTTCGAGAATGGCGAGGTCAGCCTGGCGTTCGCGCCGCTGTTGGGCGGCGAGATTGCCATCGAGGGTCTGACCATCGATGGCCTGCGCCTCAACCTGGTACGCGATGCCGAAGGCCGCGGCAACTGGCAGGCGCTGATGGAGCGTCTGCGCGATCGCGGCGAGCAGGCCGAGCAGGCCCTGGCGCCGGCCAGCGCCGGGCCCAACCCCGATGCGGATGGCAGTGCCCTGTCGGTGGCACTCAATATCGCCAGCGTTCAGGTGCGCCAGGGGCAGGTCAATTACCGGGACCTGCAGGCAGGCCGCGAGATGACCCTGCAGCAGCTCAATGTGACCGGCAGCAATGTCAATCCGGATCAGGCGTTTCCGCTCAATGCCAGCCTGCGCCTGATTCTCGACGACAACAAGGCCAATGAGGCGCCGTTGCTGATCAGTGATGTCACCCTCAAGACACAGGTCGACATGGGCCTGGCCGAGGGACGACATGTACTTCAGAAGTTGGCCCTGCAGGCCGATTCACGCTTCGCGGGTGATGAGTCGGCGCAGAAGGCCAGCCTGAATGCCGCCGAGTCGGTTATCGACCTGGATCAGCAGCAGCTTCAGCTGACCGATGGCCAACTGGATGTCGGCCTGCTCGATCCGCGGCTCGGCGAGAAGCGTCTGCCACTGGCCATGGGCTTTCAACTGGACGCCGACCTCAAGGCACAGAGTGCTCATCTGCGCGAGGTCGAGCTGACCGGGCCCGATGGCCTGGAATTGACGGGAAACCTGCGGTTCAGCGAGCTGCTGTCGGCACCTGCCTATCGTGGCCAGGCAAGCCTGGCGCCTCTTTCACTGCGCCCCTGGCTGAGCCGGCTGCAGGCCATGCCGACGACTTCCAGTGATGCCGCCTTCGGGGAGCTGGGGCTGAGCAGCTCGGTGGAGGGTGACCTCGAGCGCATCGCCCTGCAGGACCTGACGCTGAAACTGGATGGCAGCACCTTCAATGGTCAGCTGGCGGGGCGCTTCGATGCCTCGAGCCTGACTCTCGACCTGCAGGGCGACAGCCTGAACCTGGATGACTACCTGCCGCCTCAGACGCCGGATGCCGAGGGCAACGCCAGCCTGAGCCTGGTCAACCGCGCCCATGCCGAACCAGCCCAGGGGCTGCTGCCGGCTGCCTGGCTGGGAGGGCTGGACCTCGATGCCAGCCTCGAGCTCGGCGAGCTGCAGCTGCTGCAGCAACACTTCCGGGATGTGGTGCTGCGTCTGCAGGGTGAGCAGGGCCAGCACCGGCTGACACACTTCGAGGCCGGCTTTCATGAAGGCCAGCTGGCGGCGACCGGCAGCCTCGATGCACGGGACACGCCGCTGGCCTGGCAGCTGTCGCCGACGGTCAGCAATCTGCGCCTGGGCAGCCTGATGGAGTCGCTGAACGAACAGCCCTCGGCCATCCAGGGGCGGCTGCAGAGCAACGGCGCGCTCGAGAGCCGTGGCAACAGCCTCCACGAGCTGAAGCGTGGCTTGAACGGCCAACTGGATGCTCGGCTCGAGAAAGGGCAGCTCGGCGAGGTCAATATCTCGCGCCAGTTGTGCACTACCGTGGCCAGTTTCGCAGGCAAGAGCACCAGCCGCGAGTGGCAGTCGGGGACGCCGATTCAGCAGGCCGAGGCCAGCTTCCGGATTCGCGATGGCGTGGCGACCAGCGATGACCTCGAGGCGTCGCTGCCGGGAATCGGTGTCAGCGGCCAGGGCCAGCTCGATGTGGCCAGCGAACGTTTCGATCTCACGGCCGATGCGCGCTTTACCGATACGGTCGATGCGGCCTGCGAGGTCAATCCCCGGCTCCGGGACGTGCCGTTCCCGGTGCATTG
Source organism: Halomonas sabkhae (assembly GCF_030409265.1). Lineage (NCBI taxonomy): Bacteria > Pseudomonadati > Pseudomonadota > Gammaproteobacteria > Oceanospirillales > Halomonadaceae > Halomonas > Halomonas sabkhae. The sequence goes on along the minus strand of NZ_JAUFPM010000012.1, from coordinate 143,758 downwards.
CGAAGGGCAGCTGGGTGGTGACAGTGCGGAGTGGTGCCGCTTCGATCGCCAGGCGCTGCAGGCCGCGCTGGGCGAGCTGCTGCGTCAGGAAGTGACCGAGCGTGCCGGTGAAGAGGCCAACAAGCGTCTCGACGATGCCATGGATCAGCTCGAAAACAAGGCGGGCAGTGAACTTCGTGGCGCCATCGAGAGTCTACTGAATTGAGCAACCAGTAAGCCAGTCCCTGCGCCGGTCCCCGTGATCGGCGCTTTTTTGCGTGTCGAGCCCGACCATGACCGAGACAACGCCCGCCATCCTGCCGCCCGAGACCTTTCAGCGTCGTCTGCTGGAATGGTTCGATGTCCATGGGCGGCATGACCTGCCGTGGCAACAACAGCGAACGCCCTACCGGGTCTGGGTCTCGGAGATCATGCTCCAGCAGACCCAGGTGACCACGGTCATCCCCTATTTCGAGCGCTTCATTGAGCGCTTCCCCGATGTTGCCGCACTGGCCGGGGCCGAGCAGGACGAGGTGCTGCATCTGTGGACCGGCCTGGGCTACTACGCCCGTGGGCGCAACCTGCACAAGGCGGCACGCGTCGTCATGGACGAACATGATGGGGAATTTCCGGTACACAGTCTCGATGCCATGGCCGGGCTGCCCGGAATCGGCCGTTCCACGGCCGGGGCCATCATCGCCCAGAGTACCGGCCGACGGGCCGTGATTCTGGATGGCAACGTCAAGCGCGTGCTGACCCGGCTGCATGGTGTGGAAGGCTGGCCGGGCCGGCCGGCTGTGGAGCGCCGTCTGTGGGCGCTGGCCGAGCATTACACGCCGCATCAGCGGGTGGTCGATTTCACCCAGGCCATGATGGACCTGGGCGCGACCCTGTGTCGTCGTGGCCAGCCCGAATGTGGCCGCTGCCCCTTCGAAGCGGATTGTGTGGCCAACGCCCGGGGCGAGCAGAAGCGCTTCCCGGAGTCCAAGCCCAGGAAGGCCAGCCCCACGCGCCAGACCCTGATGCTGTTGCTGCAGGACGAGCAGGGGCGTGTGCTGCTTCAGCAGCGTCCGTCCAGTGGCCTGTGGGGCGGGCTCTGGAGTCTGCCGCAGTTCGACGACATGACATCGCTGCAGGCCTGGCTCGACCAGCACGCCAGCACGGCCGAGCTTGCCACCGCCTGGGCCACCTTCACCCATGTATTCAGCCACTTTCGTCTGGAAATCACGCCGCAACCGGCGAGGGTGACGCGGCTCGATAGCGTCGCCGAAGGCTGGCACTGGTACGACCCGGCCGAGCCGGCCAGCATCGGCCTGGCCGCGCCGGTGAAAGGCTTGCTGGAGGCGTTGCAACCCTTCACCCTGTCAGCCCCGGCAGGCCAAGCTTCTGCCCCGGATTGAGACCCTGCTTCAGCCAAGGAGCCACCCCATGAGTCAAACCGTATTCTGCCGCAAGTATCAGCAAGAACTCGAGGCGCTGCCGTTTCCGCCGCTGCCCGGCGAGAAAGGCCGCGAAATACAGGCCAGTGTCTCCAAGCGTGCCTGGGACGAATGGCAGGCCCAGCAGACGCGGCTGATCAATGAAAAGCACCTCAACATGCTCGACGCCACCGACCGCGCCTACCTGATGGAGCAGATGGAACGCTTCTTCGACAACCAGGAGACCGACCAGGCGGAAGGCTATGTGCCGCCTGAAGAGTGATCCGCCGCGGCCCCGCCGCTGGTGATCGACCGACGACAGGAAACCGGCCTGTCGGTGCGGCAGTTCGCCTCGCGGGACGCTGTCACCTCACTGAAGAGAGAATTGAACAGAAAAGGTTGACGCAAAACAGGGTTTAGGGTTTAATACGCACCGTTGGCGCGGGCCAGATAGCTCAGTCGGTAGAGCAGTGGATTGAAAATCCTCGTGTCGGCGGTTCGATTCCGTCTCTGGCCACCACAACTGCTGGGGTATCGCCAAGTGGTAAGGCACTGGTTTTTGGTATCAGCATGCGCAGGTTCGAATCCTGCTACCCCAGCCACGTCAACGCTTTTACGTTCTGCTTCCCAAGCTGAGATCGTTCCGAGCCGACATAGCTCAGTTGGTAGAGCAACTGACTTGTAATCAGTAGGTCCCGGGTTCGACTCCTGGTGTCGGCACCATCTACGGCTTGAGAGCAGTACTAGTTGAGATTATGACCGTTACTCCCGTTGGTTTACCAATAACGGGAGTTTCGCATGCGCGTCATATCCATCATCTCGTCCAAGGGCGGCGTCGGCAAGACGACCACGACCGCTAACCTCGGCGGCTTGCTGGCCGAAGCCGGCTTCCGCACCCTACTGATCGATCTCGATACCCAGCCCACGCTGAGCAGCTACTACCCGCTGGCTCACGACGCCCCGGGCGGGATCTACGAGTTGATCGCCCTCAACATCACCGAGCCCGAGCAGATCATCTCCTCGACCACGATCGAGGGGTTGGACCTGATTACCTCCAACGACAGCCTCGGTCAGCTCCCCCAGCTCTTGCATGGGGCCCCGGATGGCCGTTTCCGGCTTCACCACCTGCTCGGCCAGCTCCCCGACTACGACGTCATCCTGATCGACACCCAGGGCGCCCGCTCCATTGTGCTCGAAGCGGCTGTCGTGGCCTCGGACCACGCGCTGTCCCCGATCACCAGTGAGTTGCTCTCCGCCCGCGAGTTCATCCGCGGCACGGTGGGGCTGCTGGACGACCTGGAGCCGTTGACGCGCTACACCGCGTTGGACCTGCCGCGCATCTCCCTGATGCTCAACCGGCTCGACTACACCCGTGACGCCCAGAACGTCGCCAATACCCTGCGGGACCTTTACGACGATCCCGACGGGCGCGTCACCATTCTCGACAGCGCCCTGCGTAACCTGACGGCTTTCCGTCAGGCCAGTGCGGTCGGCCAACCGATCCATCGATTTGAACCCCGCAAACCCTATCGGGACCGCGTTGCCCCGGCCGGCGCCGATCAGATCATCGACGTCGCCAGCGAACTCAACCCGGCATGGGCGCCGTCACTGACGGGACTGCAGGCCACCTTGCAGGCACAAGGAGGCCGCCATGAGCACTGATTCTCCCGTCCAGCACACTGACGTGCCACAGATCGGCTACCAGCTACCGCACAGCCTCGAGGCCGAGCAGTCCGTCATCGGTGGCCTCATGCTCGACAACCGCGCCTGGGATGACATCGCCGATCGTCTTGATGGCGGCATGTTCTATCGGCCTGAACACCGCTACGTCTTTGAGGCAATGCGCGATCTCATCGCCCAGGAAGCGCCGATTGATGTCGTGACACTGTCGGAGGCGCTAGAGCAACACAGCCGTCTGGAGACAGTCGGCGGCCTGAATTATCTCGCCGAAATTGCCCGGCATACGCCGTCCGCCGCCAACATCACCGCCTACGCCGATATCGTCCGCGATCGCTACCAGTTGCGGCAACTGTCACAGACGGCCGTGGCGCTCAACCGGCAGGCGCTCGATGCCCAGGGGCATAGTGCGACATCGATCATCGAGGCCGCCGAACAACAACTGTTCGAGCTCGTCGATGACCGCCGGCACGCCCTGGGCTCCGTCAAGGAAATCCTCGAGGAGGTGGTCGACCGCATCGACATCGCGTCCCAGTCGGACGGCGGCATCACCGGCGTGCGGACCGGGTTTACCGACCTCGACCGGATGACCACCGGTCTGCAGCCCGCCGAGCTTGTGATCCTCGCCGGGCGCCCTTCCATGGGCAAGTCCGCCCTGGGCATGGGGATCGCCGAGCACATCCTGGCGTCGACGGCGACCCAGGCACAGGGACCGGTGATCGTGTTTTCGCTGGAGATGCCCCGCGAGGACCTCATGCTCCGCATGTTGGCCAGCATCGGCCGTCTCCCACTGCAGGCCTTGCGATCCGGCCAGTTGGAAGACGACCAATGGCCGTCTCTGGCTGCAGCGGTCGCCAAGGCGAAGGAATTCGAGAACCGCCTGTTCATCGATGATGAAGGCGGTATCTACGCATCCAGCCTGAAGACACGGGCTCGGCGTATTGCCCGCAAATACGGCCGTCCTGCGCTGATTCTGGTGGACTACCTGCAGATGCTCGAAGAACCGAGTGCTGGTGAGAACCGCAACCTCGAGATCAGTGCCATCAGCCGGATCCTGAAAGCCACCGCCAAAGAGCTGAGCTGCCCGGTCGTCGCCCTCTCCCAGCTCAACCGTCAGCTGGAAAATCGCCCGAACAAGCGCCCGACGATGGCCGATCTCCGGGACTCAGGCTCTCTCGAGCAGGATGCCGATCTGATCGGCTTCGTCTACCGCGATGCCGTTTACCACCCCGACAACCCTGAGAATCTCGGCCTGGCCGAGTTGATCCTCGCCAAGCAACGCAACGGGCCAACCGGCACCGTCCACCTGGCGTGGCTCGATGAACAGACGCGGTTCGAGAACCTCGAGTGGAAACACCGGGAGGAGCTGCCATGAGCCAACTGCACGAAACGGCCCGGATCATCGGCAACGACGAGAATTCCACTCGGCTCATCCAGACGGATACCGGTCCCGTTGAGGTGAAAGCCTTCGGCGAGCTCTCAGCCGAGGTAATGGCTGGCCCGGCCATCGGCCGTTCCATTACCGCGTTCGCCTGGCTCGAGACGATCGGTGACAGCCACCAGATAAACGTAACCGAATCCACCACGGGGCGGCGGCTGGAGGTCATCCCGATGTTACCGACCGAAGGCACCGAGCTGCCGCTGGACGGAACCCTGTTCGCCGACATGCTCCCTTTCCTGATGGAGGGCTGTCGCGAAGCGGCTTTCGCCCGATTTCGGGAGGCCGACGACGAACGCCTGGTCACCCTGTTCAACATCCTTGATCAAGTGCCGCCCCTGGCAGGAGGTGCCGCATGACCCCCGATTCCCGTATGCCCAAGGTGTCACAGCGACTCAACGAGCGCAGTCGTCTCGCCCTCGAGAGACACACTGCAGAAGAGGCAGCCGTTGAGCAACGCCTCAGCACACTGGATCAGAGCGGCCCCACTGCCCTTGAGCGCTTGGCTGAGGTGGCCCAGGGATATAGCGGCCAGAGCCACCACTGTCGCCGGATCTTGCTCGCTATCTACAACGGCCCCGAGTGGCCGCTCGAACTCACCCGACTGCGCTGCCTGGACCGCGACCTGCAGCGGGCTGCGCTCACTGTGATCGAGTGGTCCGCTTACGCCGGTCACGAACTGCACGAGTCCCTGGACGACGGTGAGACATGGATGCGGCGCTTCTGGCACGCAGAATCCGACAAAGGAGGTGAGTCATGAATACGCCTTCTACCTCGCCCGTTGGCTTGGATCCCACTAGTCGCATGATCAACCACATGGAGGCGGAGATCGCGCGCTTAATCACGGCAGAGTCGGCACTGCTCCGGGTCGCCGGCATGCTCGGCATTCATGCCGAGCCCGATGGCCAGGGCCGCTACAGCGGCCAGGCCATTGCCGATCAGGTGCGTGACGCACTCGATCAGCGGCAGGTTGACCAGGCACTGGCCGCCACGCCATCGCCCACGATTCTGACAGCGTCTGGCACGCCGATGTCACTGACGTTTCCTGCGTGGCAGAACATCGATGACCAGGACATTGCCCAGGCGCTGTCACGTATCTGCCGATTCGGTGGCCACTCCCGCCGGTTCTATTCCGTCGCTCAGCACTGTGTGCATGTCAGCGAGATCGTCCCCCGTGAGGACGCCCTGGCCGCCTTGCTGCACGACGCCACCGAAGCCTACATCGGCGACATGGTCTCGCCGCTGAAATCGATGCTGCCGGCTTACAAGGCCATCGAGAAACGCCTCTGGTCCGCCATTGCCCAGCGATTCAGCGTGGACCCGGTGCTGCCGGCCAGCGTCAAACAGGCCGATTTGCAGCTGCTCGCAACCGAGCGGCGTGACTTGCTGCCGGCCTCACCCATGGAGTGGCCCTGTCTCGAGGGTATCGAACCTCTCGAAGAACCCATTGAGCCCTGGTCACCGGACATCGCCTCCCTCGCCTGGGGGCTGCGCCTCGAGGAGCTCCTGGCCGAGCGGGAGATGGCGTGATGGACGAACAGACCATGAAACAGGAACTCACCGAGTTGGAAACCCGCCTGGCCGAGCTGCGCACGCAATACCAACAGCTGGAGAGTGACGTCCAGGCGTTACGCGCTCGGAAGCGCCAATTGATCCACGCCCTGGAGGGCCAGCTGGATCTGTTCCGGGACCACGTCCACCACAGCGAGCAGCTGCTCGAGGAGGTCCGCCATGGCTAACCAATTCCAATTCGGGAAGGGCGTCGAGCGCGTCGTGCAGTATGCCCGCGACCACGGCTGGCACATTCAGCGCACCCGGGGCGGGCATCTGCGGATGACCCGGCCGGGCCTGCCGCCAGTGTTCACCAGTGCCACGCCGAGCGATGTTCGCTCACAGCGTAATGCCATCGCGCGCCTTCGGCGGGCACAACGCCTCGCGTATCAGACTGGAGGGGCCTATGTACACTGAGCATCAGCAACGGGCCCATGAACAGCCCCTCGACCAATTGGCAGCTTCTTCGGTTGAACAGGCGCAGCGCGACGGTATCGTCGCCGCGTTTGAACACCTCTCGGGGCAATATGCACATCTGTTGCAAAGCGACGATGTCCGCCAGGGGGTGTTCAGGCTCCTGGAAAAGCCGTCGCGCAATGGGTGGATGGCCAATCTCCGCCGTGTCAGTGAATTCCTGGCGATTGCCTCGGCCATCGAGCATGGCCGTCAAGCACCGGACAGGCGTTCACGCGTCGCGGCCGTCGACGATGTCCCGGGGGATGCCGCGCCGAGCAACCGGTCAATCGGCGAAGTCTTTCTCTACTGGCTGCAGCGTGGGCTCCAGGAAGGGCGTCTGAATACCAACACCCGTGGTGCCCTGGTTCATGGCGTCGAGGGCACCTGGCTGTTGGTGAGCCCGGGTATCTTCCGGCGGTTCTGCCTCGAGCACGATGACCTGCTCAGTGACTGGCGTGACGTCCAACAGCGCTTCCAGAAACTGGGCCTCCACCGGGTGCATGAGGATGGGACCAACATCCACGAGGCCTCGCTGGTGGGCGTCCCCGGCCGTCCGGCCCGCAAGGTCAAGGGTTACTTGCTCAAAGAGCCGGCGGCGCTCCACCTCCCCCAACGCAACAACACCGTGCTGTCCCTGACGGCAGGAGGTGTCTCATGATCCCCGATCGCATCATGCGCAAGATCGAGCGGTGCCTCGCGCTATCGCAAAGCGCCAATGCCCATGAAGCCGGCATCGCACTGCGTCAGGCCCAACAGTTGATGCAGCGCTATGGCCTGAGCGAACAGGACATCACCCTGGCGTCGGTGACCGACCACACGGTCACCGCTCAGGCGGGCAAGCTGCCGCCCCGCTATCTCAATTCGCTTGCCACCCTGGTCAATAACGCTTTCGGCACCCAGGCGATCTACTCGGCCACGCCGCGACTCAGCGGCGCTCAGGTGCGCTGGATAGGCCAGTGGCAGTTTCTGGGCACCGATGGGGCCAGTCAGGTGGCCGCCTACGCCTACGATGTCCTGCAACGCCAGTTGATCCGCGATCGCCAGGCCTACCAGTCGGGGCTCAACCGGCGCATCAAACGTGCCACGCGCATCCGCCGTGGCGACGCGTTCGCCGAGGCCTGGGTCGCCGGTGCGCGAGAATCCATCGTGCCGGTCGAGCTCTCCGCGTCGGCATCCGAGGCCCTCGAGGCCTATGCCGAGCGCCGATGGGGCGAGCTCAGTTCCCTGACGCCACGCCAGCGTGGCCAACTCCGCCACCACGATTACCAGGCGGTTCACCAGGGCTACGACGCTGGCCGGCAGGTCCAGCTGCACGACGCCATCCAGACGCCGGAACGGGAGGCGCTGGGACATGGCTGACATTGTCGATTTTCCGCTCACACGCACGCCTGGCTGCCCGGAGTGCTATCTGGGCCTCGACCAGGCTGTCGCCCAGGCCGACTTGCATCTGCTGTGCCCGATGCAGCACCTGATGCGCCACTGGCTGGCCAACGCCGATCTCACCGCCTGGCATCACCTGCTGGCCGACACCGCCCTGCTGCTGCGCGCCGCTTGTCGGCGGCTGGAGAGCGCCGCGGAATCACGGCGTCTGGCCGAGCTTGAGATGCAGTCATTGACCGACCTCGAGGCCCTGACCGTGGTCCTCGACAACCTGTATTGCCTGCATCGCCAGTTGCCCGTGGACAGCGATGACGCCGTCCGCCACCCGCTGCGTGACCTGACCCTCAACCTCGAGCGCCTGCTGTCGGGCGGCGCCGAGGACGAATTGGATTGACCCTCCGCCGCATGGATGGAGAGGCAGGAGACTCACATGAGCAAGAAACATCCTACGCAGGAACAGATGATGGAAGCCCTGACAAAACCGGGGCCGCAACTGAACTCGCAACGCGTCAACGAGGCTGCGCCGCCGTCCCAGGAGTTCGGCATGCAGGTGAAACTGCACCAGTTGCGCCCCTACGACCGCAACCCTCGGAGGCTGCGCAACCCGCGCTATGACGAGATCAAGCAGTCGATCCGCGAGGTGGGGCTGAAGCAACCACCGCCGGTGACCCAGCGTCCCGGCGACGACAAATATATGATCAGCGATGGTGGCAACACCCGCCTGCAGATCCTCAACGAACTCTATGAGGAAACCGGCGAGGATCACTTCAACACCATCTGGGTGATCTACCGCCCGTGGATCAGCGAGGCGCATGTGCTGGCCGGCCACTTGTCCGAGGACCAGGACCACGGTGAGCTGGCCTGGATCGAGAAGGCCCTGGGCATCGAGCAGCTCAAGCACACCCTCGAGGAGGAAGCCGGCGAGACGCTGTCGCAGCGGGCACTCGCCCGGCAGGCCCGCGAGCTCGGCTTTGCCGTCGACGTCAGTCACATCTCGCGGATGCTCTACACCGTGGAGCATATCTGGCCGTCGTTGCCGCTGACCCTGGAAAGCGGACTTGGCCGGCCACAGATCAAGAAGATCATCGCCTACCGCGAGGCGTGCCTGCGCATCTGGAAGCACATCGACGAACGGCCCGAGGAGGAATTCGGCCCGGCCTTTCACGAGGTCCTCAGCCAGTTCGATCACGAGGAACAGACCGAGCTGCCCTGGTCGATCGTCGAGGACCGGCTGCTGGGTATGCTCGAAGATCACTCGACCGATATTCATCTGTTCCCGATCGATAATGCCCTGAAGCAGATCCTGACATATCGCCAGCGTCGCTGGCCGATCACCGATGACTGCCAGGACATCTGGCTGCCCCTGGATGCCGAGATCCAGCGGGCGCGGGACCCCGAGAATGCCCCGCCGCTGTGGCCGGCGGAGCCCGAGACCGAGAACCGCCAGCCACCCCGGATGACACCGCGCTCAGACGATCAGGCGCCACTGGGAGACAGCGCCGGGGAACCGGTGACCCTGGAGACGGATGCCGAACCGTCCCACGCCCCGGCATCGAATACGCCCACCGAGTCGCCGGCCGTCGGCGATGACGACCAGGTGTCAGCCTTGCAGGAACAGGTGCGTGCGCTGGAGGCCCAATTGGCCGCCCGTACCGAAGATGAGAGCGACGCGCCGACCACACAGGAGGCTAATACCGTCCCCTCACCGTCCTCCACCACGGAGGAGAGTGATGACACGGCGTCCACCGAATCGCTGGAGGCGTTGCTGGACGACCGGCGTGATGCCCTGACGCTCTCCGAGGTCGAGGAACCCGCGGGCCACCGACGCTTGCGTGACATGCTCACCCGTGAGCATGGCGAAGCGCCCAACGACTTCGATGACAATGCGCTGCGGGCGATTCCGCTGATGAGCAATGGCCCGATGCACCCGATCACCGATCTCTGGTACGTCGAGCCCCAATACCGTGAACCACGTGAACTGCGCATCCAGATTTCCCAGTTCGCCCAGGCACTCGCGCGTTGGGCCGGCTTCAATATGCCCGGCGACAGCTATAACCCGGTCCAGCCCACTTATGAAGAGGGACTCGGGTACACCCTCGAACCGCTTAGCGAAGAACAAGCTCAGAGCCAACGCGCCCAGCGTGTCTGGCAGCTGCTCGCCAGCCTGCTGGGCGAGGAGGAGCTCAACCCGGCCTATCCCATGGAACTGTCGGTGCTCGGCGCCCTGGTCGGCGGCACTGACGACGACGAACGGCTGCCGGACGAGGTCCTGGTGCGGCTGTTCCGCCTGATCCGCTTGATTCGCCTGCTGAAGGATGCTCTCGCTGAGGAGGATGCCTCATGAACCAGAACCAACAATCGCGCCACATGAGCCGTTCGCTGACCCTCGCCGTGCTCAATCAGGCCATCGGCTATCTGCGCGAGGGCAACATGCGCCGCGCCCGAGCACTCGGTTTCAGTGACGACGAGCTGCGGGAATTGCGCCGGCTCAGTGCCACCGATATCGAGGCCCTGTCCTGCGACGGTCCCGCGGTCTGCCGGTTGACCGTCGATCACGAGATGCTGCTGATTGTCATGCAGCGACTGATCGAAGACCAGGATCGCGAGACGCGCATCGACCGCTGCCTGACGCTCGGAGCTAGCGTCACCATGATGGGGACCTTCTTTGGCCTGACCGGCAACGACTGCGCCACGCGCCGCTCGTTGCTCGGTCTGCCCTCCCGTCAGGGGCGCCTGGCCATGCCGGAGGAAGCGGTGGAACACGATGCCTGGCACCGCTGGCAGTCCATCTGCGAGACGCCTGATCAGCCCCGGGCGGCCGACGACCTGTACGGCATGATGACCCTGGCCGAGGAAACCCAGATTCCGCTCGCCGTGCTCTGGCACCTGGTCAAGGCCTGGGCTGAACCGGATGCCCCGCGAGAGGAACTCGACGCCGAGGAGGACGCCGACGGCCCTTTTGACAGGAGGCAAGCATGCGCGGGGTAGACACGCTGCAGGCCCTCATCGGTCGGGCCACGTCACAAGTCACGCGCCGGGGGGAGGCCCCGGCGCCGTCGGATTCGACGGACGACACCGAGTCCCTGGATGGGCTGCTGTTTCTGGGCAACCCTCACGAAACCGTCCCACGCGCCCTTTTGCTCGATGAGCGATTGGGCGCAGTGGATATTCTCGGCTGGCAAATGATCCGTCTACTGGCCAATGACGACAAGACCACAGCGTTTCCCACCTATGATCAGCTACAGCCCATGCTGCGAGGAAGTGTGGGCAAGAATGCCTCTCGAGGGACCGTGGCTCGGGTCATCGCCATTCTGCGCCTGACCCGTTGGATGTCGTTGGCCCATCGTGCGCGACACGAAACCAATGGCCGCGTGCTCGGCAACGTGTATGTGCTGCACGACGAGCCAGTTTCGCCCACCGAGGCCACCCTAGTCGATCGCGACTACCTGACGTTCGTCGCCCACTGCTGCCACCACAAGACGCCCGCTGTCCGGGAGGTGGCCATACGACTCCGGGACGAATTGGCCGAGGATGGCATTCTGCTAACCGAGCAACACGGTGACAAACTGAAGCACAAACCCCAGTCAATGGAGCGACTACAGCGGCGTGCTGCTCGGTTCGAAGAAGTCCAGCCCCAGTTCGCACAGAAAACTGCCCAGTTCTCGAGGCGAACTCAGTCTGAAAACAACGACTTATACCCTAGTTCCTGTAGCGAACTAAGGCAGTTCGGCAGCGAAACTGCCCCCAGTTCTCGTAGCGAACTCAGCCTAGAATCAAGCACTTACCCCTCAGTTCGCGAGGCGAACTCGGCCCCTACCAGTACTGTAGGTAGTAATACCAATACCAACCCCGGGTTGGTTTGGCACGGGTGTCTGGACCTGGGCACCAAGGATCGCCAACGGGTGACCGACTGGCTCGCCCCCTTGCCGAACGACACCCAACAGCTCGTCCTGGACGAAGTCGCCGGCCGGGTCGACGCCGGGCACTGCCGTAGCCCGGTCGGCCTGCTGCGCAGCCTGGCAACACGCGCCTGTCAGGGCGAGTTCAACGCCACGCAGTTTGCCCAACACTACGCCGCGACACGGCCATCACAGCCATCACCGACGCGATCGGTATCGCCGACGCCGCCCCAGTGGCCGGAGAAGCCCGTGTTGACCGAGAAAGGCAAGGCAGCGCGCGAGGAAGTTCGGGCGCTCGTCGGGCGGGGGCGCCGGCCATGAGGGAATTGATACGGCAACACGCTTTAAGTGATGGGATGGAGGACACTATGAAGAAACCTACCGAGCACCAACGTCTTCGCGTCGACATTGCCTTGATGGCGGCTTTCATTCTGATTGCGGGCGGACTGTTATGGGGCATGACACGCCAGACGACCCTGGCCGAATTCTACTGGTATTTGGTGGCGTTCATCGTCCTGTTGCTGTTGCCGCCGCTGCGCTTATGCCGGACGTTGCCTGCTCATCTTGCCCAAGCGGGTCGGAATGACCGGCCTCATCGGATCATCGATGTCATCGGCTGGGTGTTGGTCACTTTGCTGCCCTCGGTTATGGCTCTCGTGTTCTCCCTCCAAGGGTGGATGTGGGCCCAGCGGGCGTATCGTCACCTCAGCCATTCAGAGGGCCTTCGCTATCTTGATGCTTCAGCATACTTCTGTTCGTTCGTTGGGCTGACAGCCTTCCTGCTGATTGCCTCGCTGTTCAGTATCAGCCAGTCGTACCGGATGATCGCCATGGTCAAACATCACTTAACCAAATCCAGGTAATGATCAAGCTGAGATTCAACGAACGGGAGGGCAAAGAACCCTAAAACAGCGAACGCCAAAAGGATGGAGATTAGCGTGACCCAATTACTTCCTGACATTGTGATTCCTTGATGTGAGTACACCCGACTCACCTCTAACCCTCTTTCATGCCTTCCATCGGTGTCAAGCCATGAGTCCAGACCCAGATATTCGGTTCAATGCTCGAGTGCCACGTTCTTTGCTAGAACGGTTCCATGCGGCCTGTGAATCACGCGAGAGTGCTGCCGCTTCCCACGTCATCCGTGAGTTTATGCGCGATTACGTCAGCGAGTGGGAGGCAGAGATGCGACGAGAATACTCGGATACGGACCTTCTTCAGCGGATTGCCCACCTGGAGAGCCGGCTCCGACGAGCGGGCCTGGCCCCCGACGATCCGCCCCAAGAAACGTAAAACACCGGATTTAACGTTTCCGGTCGCCAGGCAGTGCAACGTTCGTCATCGTTCGATCCATCGAACCCGTGAGATGGAATCCACGCTGGAGTGAACCGCAATGGCAGCACAAGCGCAGCAGCAAATGGGCGCCCTACGCAGCAAGATCCGAATGACGCTGCACACCTACCAGGCGACACGGTTGTGGCATGGACGGGGCGTCGAGAGCGGCAAACCCCAGATCATCGGGATGCGGCAAATGTTGGCCATGATCGGCAAGATTCAGCGAGATGCCGCCCAGGATGATCCCTATGCCGACTATTGGCTCATCCAGATCGAGGACAAACTTCGCGAAAACCGACAATACCTGAACAACCAACTCCACCTGGCCGAGAAGCGGCTCGCTCGGCTCCCCGATCAGCTGACGGTCGAGGAGAACCTCAGTCAACAGCCGTTCACCACGCCGATCTATACCGGCGGCCAACTGGGCTGGCTGGCCATTCGCCAGTTGATCGACTATGACCGTCTGATTCGTCAGGTCGTGCTGGCCGGTCACATCGCTCAGATGTCACGCAATGCCGAGTACAACATCCTTCGGGGTGTCCATCGCAAGATGCACGGCCTGGTTGATTTCCCCAAGCGCTATCCTGGCTACAGCGGCATTACCCGCGATGACCTGGCGGCCAACAATGCGCGCGCCCGTCAAGCCATCGAGAAGCGCGGTGAATTGCCCGATGACGTTGCTCAGGGCAAGCGGCGCAGCAAGTACGCCCCGCCGATTCGCAAGACGCCGCCAAACTCCAAGGCAACACCGGCAGCGACGCGTCCTGATGCCTCGAGTGATGAGACTGAGGCAGCGCCTGATACGCAAGTAACTGGTTCAGCGAACGCAACGTCGGACACGAGTACCGAGGATCCCCTGGATCAGGATTTGCCCTATGGGTGATGCCACTGGCATCACCCCAATAACCGCGGCAGGTGTTGGCACTGCCAACAGTCCTGGAAGTGCCGCAGGTGATGCCACTGGCATCACCCCAATAACCGCGGCAGGTGTTGGCACTGCCAACAGTCCTGGAAGTGCCGCAGGTGGCCGATGGACGCTGAGCGACGAAAGCCTGGGGCTGGGACAGCCTGACACTCCACATGAACTGGGGCAGAACATGACCGATCGAATCGCACCGCAACCCTACGACAGGCTCGCACCGCGACCTTACGCAAAGGGGTTACCCTTTAAACCCTTTAAGGGTAAGGGGGGCGTCCTGCGTTTACGCGACGAACTGATCGACGAGACGAACCGACTGACTCAGATGGGGATCGAGATCAGCAACCGTCATAACCGATGGTTGGCAGCCCTCGATCTGTCATTGCGAAACCATGGGGACAGTTCCCGTGAAGGCCTCGCCCTCTCGCTCAGGTGGCGAGATCGGATGGGGAAAAAGATGGGCCAACACCTGTGGGATGCGGCCATGTCCGGCGATGGCCTAAGCCTCCCCCTGAAACAGGACCTGCACGACCTGGAGCTGGAGCGACTGTGCCACAACGCCCAGGTCAGCATGGTCAACATGACGCTGAAGCGCATCCGGCAGAACTGGCTACCCGACATGGAGCATGTGACGTCCGTGTTCCAGACCGAGTGCGATCGGCACTATCGACTGGGTCATGCGGTCCTGCGCAATGCCACAACGCAGGTCAACGTGAAGGAGCGTGATGATGGGTAAGGAGGATAGGGTGTCAGTCGATGGAACAGCCGATGGGCTTTACCTGGATCCGAAAGCGGACGGTGACTTGACCCATCAGTTATGCACTGGGGCGATCCGCGCTGGCGTCGTCCGCGTAGGTCGGAAGGTCAACAGCGATCTGAAGTTGAAGCCGAAGCAGGCGTGGCTGTTGCAGTTGGTGATGGACGAGCAGGAGCTGCCACAAGGTCCGTGGTTTGACGAGTTCCGGGACCGTGACCGCGACAACCAATACGACAAGGCGATGAGGTACGTTGCAGAGAACTGTGGCAGGTAGCTATAACGGCGCTCCCGCATTTTGGGTGTGGAGCTGCTGACGGTGATGATGCTCCTGCCTTAGCTTGATGACCACCGCGGCGATCTAAATTACTCGCGCGACGGCGCGGCATGTCGGCTATCGACGAGTATATTCACGGTCGATAGAAACGTTTGAAGAACCCGTTAGCATTCTGGGAGGACGACGTCGTCTAGCTCAGCAACAGTGCTCGTACATTAACTGATCGCTGGAGCTACTGAGATGAGCACGCGTTTTTCTAATGACGGTCGTATCGGCACCCCTCCGGAAGTTCGCATGTTTGCGAGCAGCGGCAACCAGCCGCCGCGCGGTGTGCTTCGCCTCAACGTCAAGTTCGACAATCTCGTGCCGACTGAGGATGGCCCGGTCGACAAGGGGGGATTCTGGGCCAATGTCGAGATCTTCGGTCGCGATGTCGAGCAGTGGGCCACCCTGTATCAACCCGGCATGAGTGTTCTGGTCGACGGCCGCATGGTCCGCGATACCTGGCAGGATCAGAATGGCCAGGAACAGGCCGCCTTCAAAGTCACCAATGCCCGCGTCGCGATCCTGCCGTACCGCCTCGCCAGCGTGGAGATGACTCCCTCGAATAACGGCGCGCCCGCATCCGCATCATCGGCGCCTGGCCATGAAGGTGCACCCGCATCTGGGGATGGCACCTCTGCAGATACAAGTACATCCGGCAGCTTCAACCGCAACTGAATTGAGTTTTATCGTTATGGCGGAATACGGAGAAGGATGGGCACCACCTGGTGCTTGGGGACCCTGGTATGAACTGAGGGCCCATGTGGGAGAAGGACCCTCCCCATATGTCGTTGAGTACGAAACGGAATCCCAAGCGCCCTCTACGTTCGATGTTGAGGTAGAGATCATGTCACCAGACGGAAGTGGCCCCACACAATTGCAAACTATTGGTCCAGGTAGTTTCAAACTGCCTGGATGGGGCACTGGAACTGACAAGATTCGGTTCAAGAGCCATAGTCAAGGGCAAGTTATCAAATACATATACTGATATCGGTGTTGGCATGACGTACAGACATACACTACTGGGGTTCACAGCGGTATTGCTGTTACTGTCCGTTATCACAGGTCAGAACGCAAACGCAGAAAACGAAAAGCCTGCTCAACGATTGTTTTATATCGACAAGGCGGGAAACCGCTTCGACTTCACTCAAACATGTGTTCAAGACATGCATTTGGGTCAAGACGCCAATGATCGTGCGGTGCTCGAGTTTGATATGAAGAATACCGCTAAGTGCCATGGAGAAATGAACAATTGGGTAGTGAAGCGTATGGGGGAGCAAGTATCTCTGCGATTCGCGCAGCGTGTAGTGTCTACCACGACAATGCAATCACCTCTAGGAGCCGAAAATCTCAGGATTGGTGGGACATCCCCTGCGTTGCTGGAAGAAATCCACGATGTCTACGCACCGGATGCAGCGACGGATGACGGTACGCCCGAAGCCAATCAGGAGAAGTGACGCATGGATCCCTCGATGATGGACAACAACGATCATCCGGCTCAGCCGACGTCACCTAGCTCGTCGGAAGTAGAAGCGTCGCTGGCGACCCTCAAGCCATCGGCCAAGGCGGTGATCCCGTCAGCTCTCTGGTGGCTGTCGATGGCCATCGGGATCACGGGTGTCGCAATGTTCGTAGTACTGCAGCGTCCGGAGCTGGCTCGGATGGTCGAGGCGTATCTCCCTGATGGAAGTCTGGTGGGAATGTTGGGGGTAGTCTGGCTGGTCTGTCTTACTCCGCCGATGTTCCAGTTGCTGGTGTTAAAGACGACCTCCTACCACGTGACCAGTCAGCGCCTGGAGTATACCCGCGGCATCCTCCACCGCCGTCGTGATCAGCTCGAGCTGGTCCGGATCCGCGATCTCAGTGCCAGCCGCACCCTGGTTCAGCGGATGCTGGGGATCGGCACCGTCATCATGGAAACCGTCGATCGCTCTCATCCCATCTTCCGCATCGAGGCTCAGCCCAATGTCTATGCCTTGAGCGACTGGTTGCACCAGTTGAATGCCGATGAGCGAGCTCGACTCAATTACCGCGAATTCGAAGGTACGCAGGGCGTATAACGCACGTCGCGTTTCTGCCTCTGCCTCATTGTTCTTCAATCACATCGCTTTGTAGACTTTCCGGTTGGCCGGTTGAAGTCGCTCCACCGGTCCATCGCAACCGCGTTTCGTCAGGAGATATGGATATGCAACGGACGACACCCCTCAAGTTCGGATTTGGGCTGGTGACCATGGCTCTGTTAGCAGGATGCGCCGGTCAGGGCCACCAATATGCGCAGGGGGTGTGCATCACCTGCGTGAACAACCCCCTCACCGGGGAACCCCTCAACTACGATCCTGACGAGACGCCCATGCAGGTCGCCAAGAATGCCGAAGGCGAGACGGTAGGTGTCCAGGAGTTGGGACCCCAGTCGGGTAAGATCCAGATCGAATCGCCGGTGGACGTCGATACGGCCTACGCCCGAATCAAGCCAGCCTTTGGTTTCCGCTCGCCCGATGACTTCAATCACAACGACAGCAATGCCGATTGGGCCATGGGTGACGAAGCCTGGCAGCATCAGGCCACGCCCGGCGCCTTCTACAACCTAAGCGATTATGGTGATCAAGTGGTTGGCGGTGTGGAATACAGCATTGTCCAGAAGGTCCAGATCCAGAAGTCCGGCAACGGGTCACGGATCATCTACAAGTGGTTCCCTTCTGGCAAACGCCCCTATGACGGCGCTGCCATGAAGGCGGCGCTGAAACAGCGGCTCAACGACGCCCTGCAGTAGTCACGACGCCGACCATCTTCCAGGAGGACTCCCATGTCGGATGAAGCAGATCTTGCCAACGACTTGATGGCTCATCACCTCGAACAGGCAATGGCCAATCGCCATCTGCCAACTGGACGTGCCGCCACGGACGAATGCGAGGAGTGTGGTGACCCTATCCCCGACGCCAGGCGTCAGGCCGCCCCTTGGGCGACGACCTGTATCGAATGCCAGGGCCTCCTGGAACGCATGGCCCGACGCTAGAATACCCTCCTGCAACCCGGTCAATAACGTCATCAGCGCGATTAACTTTTTCGACTGTCTCGACCCATTGACTGCCGCAGGCTGGGCCTCATGCGAATCTTCAGAGGCCCAGCTTGATCATGTCCCGTCTGTTTCTCTGCGAGAAACCCAGCCAAGGTCGCGAAATCGCTCAGCAGTTGGGGGCGACGCAAAAGGGTAACGGCTGTCTCCAAGGCAACGGCGTCACCGTGACGTGGGTTTTCGGGCACCTGCTCGAGCCCGCTCCACCGGAAGCCTACAATCCCGATCTCAAGCGCTGGACACTCGAAGCCCTGCCAATCTTGCCTGCCCAGTGGAAGCTGGAAGTCAAGCCTTCAGCGAAGAAGCAGTTCAATGTCATCAAGAAACTCCTCGGATCAGCATCCGAGGTGGTGATTGCCACCGATGCCGAACGCGAGGGGGAATTGATCGCCCGTGAGGTCCTCGAGGCCTGCCGGTTCTCGGGGAAGGTGTCACGCTTGTGGCTGTCATCACTCGATGACGCCAGTATCCGCAAGGCACTTAATGACATACTCCCGGGAGAGGCCACGCAGTCACTCTATCAAGCCGCGCTCGGCCGATCTCGTGGCGACTGGCTGGTGGGTATGAACCTGACCCGCGCGTTTACCGTACAAGCGCGCAACCAGGGGCATGACAAGCTGTTGTCAGTCGGCCGGGTTCAGACTCCGGTGCTCAAGCTGGTGGTCGATCGGGATCGGGCGATCGCCGCCTTTGTCCCCAAGCCATTCTGGGAAGTCGTCGGTGTGTTCCAGGCCCCGGGGGGTGCCTTCAAGGCCAAATGGCAGCCCGCTGATGACAGCCTTCTGGACGAGGAAGGCCGATGTGTCCATCAAGCGGCGGCGCAGTCCGTGGTGTCCCGTTGTCAGGGGCAGCCCGGCCAGATCACCGAGCTGGAGACAACACGCAAGCGCGAAAAACAGCCTCTGGTGTTGGATCTCGCCACACTGCAGCAGGTCTGTTCCAGGCGTTGGGGCTATGGCGCCCAACAGGTCCTGGACATTGCGCAAGCCCTCTACGAGACGCACAAGGCCACGACCTATCCGCGGACGGACTGCCGCTATCTGCCGATGTCGCAGCTCGAGGAGGCGCAACAGGTCGTGACGGCACTCCAGCAGTCGGACAGCTCACTGGCCCCGACGATCGACCAGTTGGATCTCACACGCAAAAGCCGCGTTTGGAACGACAGCCAGATCACCGCCCACCACGGCATCATCCCCACCACCGCGGCTTGCGATCCCGGTCGGATGAGCGAGCCGGAATGGAACGTCTACGATCTAATCCGTCGGCATTACCTGGCCCAGTTCCTGCCCGCCCATGAGTACGATCAGACCGATGTCGCACTCCGGGTCGCCGGGGAGCGGTTCACGACCACCGGACGCCAGGTTCGGGTCGAGGGCTGGAAGGTGCTGTTTCGTGCGCAACAGGACGATCAAGACGAGGAGGACAAGGCCTCGGAAGGCGGGTATCAGGCGCTGCCTGCCTTGCAGCGGGACGCCAGCGTGCCGCAGCGCTCGCTCGACCTCGTTACCAAGCAGACATCACCCCCCAAGCCGTTCTCAGACGGCACCCTGATCAACGCCATGAAGAACGCGGCTCGCTTCGAGCCGAATCCCAAGCTCAAGGCGAGATTGAAAGAATCTGCCGGCATCGGCACCGAGGCCACCCGCGCCGGAATCATCGAGACATTGCTCAAACGGGGATTTCTCAAGAAGAAGGGACGTACGCTTGTCTCCACCCCGCTTGGACAGCAGCTCATCGATGCGCTGCCCGAGGTGGTGACCAATCCCGGGATGACGGCGCTCTGGGAACAGGCCCTGGACAGCGTCGCCGCCGGCGAGCTGTCGCTCGAGGACTTCATGGCGCGGCAAAAGACGCTGGTTGAACGGCTCATCGATCAGGCCAGATCAGCCACCATCAATCTACCCAAGGAGCCTACCAAGGCCTGCCCGGAGTGTGGGGCCCCGATGAAGAAACGCAAGAACGATTATGGGGCCTTCTGGGGCTGCACCAAGTACCCGGACTGCAAAGGCATGGTGAAGATCGGCAATGGTAAGAAGCCAAAGCGAAAATCGCAGAAGGCCAGGTCCCAGGGAAGTTCGTCATGACGAGCGAACAGCATAATGATCTGGTGCAACGCGGCGCGCGTTGGCTGCGACGTCAGGGGTTTCCTGTCATCGCGACCGAGATCCGTGCGATCGGATGCCGCGAGGAGCCTGATGTCATCGGGTTCAGAGAGAGCTGCTCGGCGATCATCGAAGCCAAGGCCAGCCGGGCGGACTTCCGCGCAGACCGCCACAAGCCGGAACGCCAGTCAGGAGGCTTGGGCGTCTATCGCTTCTATCTAGCGCCGCCTGAGCTGATCCGCCCCGAGGAACTGCCCCAAGGTTGGGGGTTGCTGGTGACGTCAGGGCGCGGGGTAACGGCAGTGGTGAAACCCTCGGGCAACTGGTGGCCCGGTATCCGGACCCCAAACCACCTTCTCGATAACGAATGGGGCCGCTTCATGCATGTCCCGGATCCAGACGCCGAACGTGCGGTACTATTTTCTATAGCCCGACGGGCCTCGCAACCGCAGAAACAGGCAGTGTTATGACAGAAACGAAAGGTTTGTCGTTGTATTGACGGTGATGACGGGGATGCCATAATACCCATGCACCCCGTTGGTCACTGACGGTCATCAGTGACGCCCTTTGAGTCCTCAGAGACTCACATAGTCCCCAAACAGCCCACGCCTCGTGCAAGGCTGTACCCCATCCTTCCGTAGTAGTTGCTGCTACTCCGATGTGGATATTTGTTGGCGCAAGGGGTTCGAGGCTCCCTGTAACACGACCAACAGGCCGTTGGTCACCCTGTTTCACCTGTCTGGCCTGCCCAGGAGGCGTTCGTTGAGCGACTCCTGGGCAGGCCAGACATCTTTCGCCTTGCCTTGGCAGGGCTCTCCTTTCCTCGGCGGTGCCCGCCGCCTGGACAATGGGCGCCTTTTGTGCGGACGACGTGCGTAACGATGACCGGATAGCAGCCGTGATGACATCCGGGTACGAGGTCAGACACGTGTGAATCGATGGGGCACGCGTGAGACGCGTATAACGGCTTCCCTACCAAGCGTCACCTGTCTGGCGGGTGACTTCAGCGTTCTCGAATGACGTTCCTCCATCATCCCCCGCCGGCATCAGCCGGTGGGCGGTGATGTCAGTGCCCTACCAACAGAAGACGCCCGCCGTCGGCAAACGGTCGGGCGTCACGGGGTCTGCAAAGGAGATGCAGCACATTCGAGCCTAGGTAATACGTCGCCTGACGTCTACCCCCCCCCCTCCCGCTTCAAGAAACCCTCACCCGATCACTTAACATTTTTCATCGTCGCTCTGAGCGATCTCGCGCATGGTGCCTTCACCGGTTACACGCATCTTGCGCGAGGTTGCTTCATGAAACACCTGACCCACCTTCCGCTCGGCACCCTGGCCCTGGCCGTCGCGCTCGCCGGGTGTGCGCAGCAGCAGACGAATGACACCCCCTCGATGGCCGAGCAGTACCCCGAGTCTCAGGAACTGGCCATTGATGACGCATCAGCCGATCAGCCGTCCTCAACCCAGTCGTCTGCCAAGCCGACTGACGTCGGCGTAAAGCGTCAGCACGTCACCCCGGACATCTACCAGGCGACGGATGATCACCGCATCCCGGTCATGCGAGCGGGTCGCTACCAGTTGGTCACGGCCCGGGCGACGCTCGGTCAGCGCTACCTCCTCGAGCAGACGGTCGACGTGAACATTCCGCCCAGCGTGGCGTCGACGGTCGGCGACGGCATCCGCTACACCCTGGAGCAGACCGGCTATCAGCTGTGCTCGCCGGAGGGGGATTGGCAGCTGCAGTGGCTGTTCAACCGTCCGCTGCCGTCCGCGCACTATGAGCTGGGCCCCATGGCCTTGCGTGAGGCGCTCCAGGTCCTGGCCGGCGATGAGTGGGCGCTGGAACAGGACGCCCTGCGTCGTGAAATCTGCTACACCCGCCGCGATGACTTCCAACCGGTCTATCCGCGTCGCGTGGTGAATCAGCCCGCCGCGGAGGCACGCCATGAGTGAACCCACCCCGACACCGGACCATCAGGCAGACTCGCCTCTCGCGGCCGATCCCCAGGATCACAACCGTCGTGGCAAACGGCGCGTACCGCTCGTTATCCGCTATCTGCTCGCCATCGGCCTGTTATTGGGCGCGGCCTTCGCTGGGTACGTTCTGACCCTTGGGGACGACCCGAACGAGGAACAGCAAGAACAGGTCGAGACGACCTCTGCCACTGACCAGGCAGTGCGCGACCTCCAGGCGTCCCTGAAGTCGCTGGAGGATCGCCTGCCTACCTTCGAGGCGCAGCGCGCGCAACTGGATCAGCTGGAGCAACGCCTGCAGGACGCCGAGACGGCTGCTCCTGCCATCGACCTAACCGACCAGAGTGAACGCCTGGACTCGCTCGCGGACACCCTGGACAACGCCCGTCACCGGGTCGACCTGCAGCTGACCGCCTTGGCGGAAGGCGTCGAGACGCGGATCCGTGAGGCGGAAGCCACGGCGGCGAGTGCATCCGCGTCTCCATCAAGTTCGGCATCAGCACCGCGTCGTCAACCCTCGCCCGAGGACGCAGGCTCAAGTGCACGCGCCACGCCGCCGAGTCCGCCCCGCTTGCCGCTGAAGGTCTCGGGCGTCGAGTACCGCGGCGGCCAGCCATTCCTGAGCATCGCCGAGGGGCCGGTGAGTGGCCTGCAGGATGTGCGTCTGCTCGGTGAACGCGAATCGGTCGGCGACTGGCAGTTGCTGCGCATCACGGGCGACACGGCCGAGTTCCGCTACCGCGGCCAGACCATCACGATTCAGCTTCCCTAGGAGGGCCATCATGCCGTCAACACGTCGCGCCCTGACGCTGACCTTTGCCATGACCGTGCTGCCCATTCAGGTGGCGACCGCACAGTCCGTCCAGTTGGATCCGGCCGATGACAGCGCCCCTGATAAGGCGCCGTCCCTGCAAGCCACCGAGAACCGAATCCTCCACCTGGAGCAGCAGGTCGAGGCCCTGGACGCCATGGACCCGCAGATCGAGTCCCTGGAGCAGAGTGTCCAGTCGTTAACATCGGCTGACAAGACCAATACGGGCGATACCGAGTCGCTCACCCATCTCGAGGCGCTCAACCAACGCCTGCCGGCTCTGGAGGCCTCAGCCCGGGCCTTCATCGCGAACACTGAATCCCGCATCGAGACAATGGCCGAGCGGCTCGGCATTACCGCCATCCCGCTGGATCAGTCGGCGATCAAGGCGGCCGAGCGAGTGGCGGCGTCGGCGCAGCAGGACGAGGACACCACGGACGCATCGGCCCCCGAGGCGACTCAGGCGACACATGAGGGCGCTGAAGCCACCGAACCATCCGATAACCAGGAGGACGCCTGATGTCAGCCAAGTTCCTTTCACCTGTTACCGGGTTCGCCGGCGGTGTGCTGCTTCTGGCACTGGCGGCCCCCGCGTTCGCTCAGACGCTCTGGTCAGAAAAGCTCTCGGGCCAGGATGTCTCAACGACCGGGGAGCAACAGACCCAGGTCGACGAGATCGACCGAGATGCGACGCAACGTTCTCAGGCCGAGGCCTGGGGACTGACCGATCAGGAGTGGTCGCGCTATCAGAAGCTGAAGGATCGCCCGCGCGGGACCTGGTCGCCGGATCTCGATCCCATCACCATGTTGGGCATCGAGGCCCGCTCGGAGGCCGAACGCCGGCATTACGCCGAGCTGCTGGTCGAACAACAGCGCAAGCGTGTCGAGCGTGAACTGGCCTTCCAGGATGCTTATGACGCCGCTTGGCAGCGATTGTACCCCGATGAGAGCCGCGTCAACTTCTTTGCTCTGGGCCGTTCGCGATCGGCGCAGTCACTGCTGAGTGCTGACACGGCTGGTCCGTCGCGCTACAACGTCGTCGTCGCCCTCGAGGACTGCAGCCGCTGTGATGCCGAAGTACAACGTTTGCTGGACCAGGGCGCTCTGATGGACATCTGGGTCGTCGACAGCAACCGCGATGATGACGCCATCCGGCAATGGGCCACCGAGATCGGCATCCCCGCTGACCGGGTCCGTCAAGGCCAGATTACCTTGAACCACGGCGGCCAGCGATTCTCGGAGTACGAGGATGCGCTGCCACGCGTCATGCCTCGAGGGTAAGACCATGCGATGGGGATGGATCAGCGGTCTGGCGATGGCCGTCGGCCTCTGCGGGACGGTCCAGGCGAGCGAGATACCGCCGGCGTATCACGTCGCTGCCGCCTCGCAAGGCGTGCCCGCCGAGGTGTTGTACGCGATCGCCATGACCGAGTCGAAGATGTCGCGGGGCGAGGCCATTCGCCCCTGGCCCTGGACGCTCAATGTCGGCGGCAAAGGCTATCGCTATGACAGCCGGGATGAAGCCTGCCAAGCCCTTCGCCGATTCCTGCAGGACACCCGCGTGATCGATGTCGGTATCGCCCAGATGAACGTGCGCTGGCAGACCGTCTTCCACGCCGGCGGCCGATTCCAGAACCCCTGCGATGGATTGAACCCCTACGCCAATCTCGAAGAGGCAGCCGCTGTGCTCCAGGAACAGTACCAGGTCGCGGGTGACTGGGTTCAGGCCGCCGGGCGCTACCACCGCCCGGCCGGTGGCGCCCCGGCCGCCCGTTATCGCCGCAAGGTGGCCGACGAGCTCGCCAAGCTGGACGGCGGCGAGGATCCATCGCCTGCCCTGGCGGCCGCCTCGACCGCTGTCTCGGCGTCACCGACCGCGTCAACATCAACCGAGTCAGTCCTGGGGACCGCCCCGTTGGCGCCGGCACCGGATCCGGACCTGGTGTGGCGGGCGCCGGCGCCGGCCGAGGTCACCTGGGTCACCCCGTCGATGCCGGCGTGGCATACCCAGGCTCAATTGGAGGTCGCTGCCCGATGAAACCAATCACTGTCCTGGTGGGCGTACTGGGGCTGGGCGTGAGCGTGTTCGCCCAGGCGCAGGCACCTGGCGTCGACCCGCTCGAGGTCGTGGCCGATCACGGCGGCGAGCCGGCACGTCCCTACTACGTCGCCATTGGCGCCGCTCAGGTGGAAGAAGCCGAGGGCTATCACGCTGATGTGGTCGGCCAGGCCGGTCGGGTGGCCCCAGTGACCGATGCTCACTGGTTGCCGGTGGAGAGCGAGCGCCTGTCGCCCGGCCAGGTTGACGCTCGTGAGCTCGAATTACCCGCGGGCATGACACCGTTCTTTCTGGTCGGCGACGACCCCTTGTCACTGAAGTGGCTCGAGGCGCGACGTGACTGGCTGGTCGAGCACCATGCCGTGGGCCTGGTGGTCGATGTGGCGGATGAGGCCGGCCTCGAGCAGCTGCGGCGACACGCCCAGGGACTGGAATTGCGCCCTACGTCGGGCGACGACATCGCCGCGCGCCTCGGTCTGGATCACTACCCGGTGGCCATCACCCCCCAAGGATTGAGTCAGTAAAGGAGACGCCATGGTTGGCTCACTGCCGTTGCCGGTGCTCGCCCCGTCCGGCGAGCACGATACCGAGCACCACGCATCACGCCAGCAGTTCGCACAGTGCGTCATGGCCTGTGTCTGGCAGGTCAGCCAACGGCTACAGGACGCTAAGTCGCTGTCATCGGCCGCCGACCTGGTTCAGGCCGTGACCACCATGGACGTTCTGGATGACTGGTTGATCCGCTACGCCGAAGCCTGTCTGCCAGCCGAGACGTGGCCGCGTATTGCCGAGCGCCTGGCGGGATTCGGCGAACAGGCGCTGCCACGCCGGTTTGTGCATCGTGACCGGCGCGTGCCGGCGCTGGTCATGCAGCTCCGATCCCCCGCCTTTACGGCGTCGGTCGACGACGAACTGCAGTGCCTCATCGAGGCATGCCGCTACGATGCCGCCTTCTACAACGCCGTGATGGGCAATCTGCAGCAGGGAGGACAACTCGTGCGGCTGGCCGAGAAGGCGATAGAACGGGAGGCGCCACATGGCTGAACCGGCGTTGGCGAATTACCACCAGTGCTGGCCATTATCCCGGGCCATTCAGCGCTTTGCCCGCCATGTCGCGACACAGGTGAACGCCGCGAACACCGAACGGGAGGCCGCATGACATCCGAATCGCGCATCACCTCCGTTTATCGGGGCGCGAGACGATCCGCGTCGTCAACCGAGCACTTCCTCTATCTGGAACAGCGGTTCGATCGCGTTTATATCGCGCTGTATGGATGGCCCTCTGGCGTGCTCATTGGATACGCCGAATACCAGTATGTGTGTTGCGAGGACAGTAAGGCGATAGCCCCCATGCTGCATGCACTGACGAGATTACTGCCGGCAGAGGCTCATTGCCCCGGCCCCATTATTTCGTTGACAGCCGTGTTGTACCGCTCGCAGGAAGTGATGCAATGAAACAGACCCATCCGCTCGAGTCGCTGCTCCGCCCCGCTGTCGAGTTCAACACCACCTGGGTGTGCCTGGGCTGTGCGGTGCTCTGCCTGTATGCCCCCTGGTCCATTGCACTCGCGCCGAGTGTCGGCTGGGGCATGGCAGCGGCCTTTCTGGCCCTGGGCGGCTGGCGGGCCCATCAGGGCTGGACCGTCTTGCGCTATCGCCGCAACATGCGTCGCCTGCCGCGCTTCGCGCTGCGCAGCGACCAGATCCCGGTCAGCTCGCGGAGCCTATGGCTGGGCAAGGGCTTCAAGTGGGAGGCGCGTCACACCCAGCGCCTCTATGACAGCCAGCAACCCGAAGCCGAAGCCTACATCCAGCCGCCTCGCCGCTATCGCTGGGCACGCGCCATCGAGCAACGCCTGGAGGGTGTGCGATCGCTGCATGTCGTGGTTCGTCTGCTCAGCGCCGACACGGCGTTGAACCCGGTGCGTCCCCTGCCCCCGGTGGGCGGCGTGCCGGCCTTGCATGCCGTGGAGTGGAAAGAGGGCTCGGTGTGGATGCCACTGGGCGAGAGGGTCGGCCACACGCTGGTTGAAGGTACGACGCGCGTCGGCAAGACGCGTCAGGCCGAGGTGATGATCACCCAGGACATCCATCGGGTCACCAAGGGCGATCACGAAGTGGTGGTGTGCTTCGATCCCAAGGGCGATGCCGACCTGATGCTGCGCATGTACATCGAGGCTATCCGCGCCGGCCGCGGCGATGAGTTCTATGTCTTCCACCTCGGTTTCCCGGCCCTGTCGGCCCGCTACAACGCGGTGGGCCGATTCGGGCGGATCTCGGAAGTGGCCACCCGCATCGCCGGCGCGCTGCCCAACGAGGGCAACAGCGCCGCCTTCCGCGAGTTTGCCTGGCGCTTTGTGAATATCGTGGCCAGGGCGCGGCATGCACTGGGACAACGGCCCAGTTACGAGCAGATCCTGACCGATGTGGTGAACATCGACAGCTTGCTCATCGAGTACGCCCGGCAGACCTTCGAGCAGCAGTTCCCCGGCGCCTGGGAGAAGATTGCGGAGAAGGAGGGCCAGTACAACGACAAGAACACCCCGAAAAACCTCCAGGGACGCCACAAGCGCGTGGTGGCCATCGTCGAGTACCTGCAGGGCCCGGATGTCACCGTCAGTGACAGCGTCCTCGAGGGACTGCTGTCAGCCGTGCGCTACGACAAGACGTATTTCGACAAGATCGTCGCCTCGCTCCTGCCACTGCTCGAGAAGTTGACCAGCGGCCAAATCGCCGAGTTGCTCTCCCCGGACTATCACGACCTAGAGGACGAGCGCCCCATCTTCGACTGGCAACAGATCGTGCGCAAACGCGGCATCGTCTATATCGGCCTGGATGCGCTCGCGGACTTCGAGGTCGCTCAGGCGGTAGGCAACTCGATGTTCGCCGACCTGGTCTCGGTGGCCGGGCATATCTACAAGCACGGCGTCGACGACGGCATGCCGGGCGCCGCCAGCGGTAAGGTGCCGATCAACCTGCACTGCGATGAATTTAATGAGCTCATGGGCGACGAGTTCATTCCGCTGATCAACAAGGGCGGCGGCGCCGGCGTCCAGGTGACCGCCTATACCCAGACCCTGTCCGATATCGAGGCCAGGATCGGCAATGCCGCCAAGGCCGGCCAGGTCGTCGGCAACTTCAACAGCCTCCTCATGCTGCGGGTGCGCGAGAACAAGACCGCCATGCAGCTCACCGACCAGCTCCACAAGGTCCCGGTGGCCACCCGCATGCTGGTCTCCATGGCCGGCGATTCCAGCGACATCAACACCGATGTCGATTTCACCAGTTCCGGCGGGGACCGGATCAGTACCGCACCCCAACCCAAGCTCGAGCCCGCCGACATCATCAACCTGCCCAAGGGCCAGGCCTTCGCGATGCTCGAGGGCGGGCAGCTCTGGAAGATCCGCATGCCACTGCCCAAGCCCGACAAGGGCAAGGACATCCCGGCCAATATCAACGATATGGCCGGGCAGATGCGCAAGCGCTACAACACCGGCGATCGCTGGTGGGAGTCGGTGGCACCGCCGCCGATCGAGATCGACCCCGAGCTGACCGCGGCGGCCACCGATACGTCGACGGTGGCCACCCCGCCGCCGGCACCGGCAGAACCCGGCCTGGAGTCGACCCAGGGAGATGATGGGATGGATTTCGATGACTGAGGAGACCGGTGATGGCCGTTGATCGCGCCGAACGCGCCCAGCAACAACGTCCCAGTGCTCTCGGCACGCTACTCGGCTTGCCCTGGCGGATCGCCATGGTGGTCCTGGTGTCGCTGCTGTGCTCGATCGTTATCGAATGGGTCGGGATGTATTGGGACTGGTGGAGCCTGCCCGGCAGCGGCCATGCCGAGCAGACCATGAGCACCGAGATGGGGTGGCTGGATACCGCCTTCACGCGTTCGCTGCTGTTCTCGGATCCCGTGGCCACCGCCTCGGCCCTGGTGGAGTGGCTGCATACCTGGTTGTTCGTCAAGACCGGCATCGCCGGCTGGCTAGCTGCCAATGAGGCCAGTGGCGGTTGGGTCGGGACCCTGCACACCTATCTGCAGGCCGCCGTCTACGTCACGCTGATGACCTTGACGCGCTGCGTGATCCTGGCGCTGACCTCACCGCTGTTTGTCATGGCCGCCCTGGTGGGCTTTGTCGATGGCCTGGTGCGGCGTGACCTGCGGCGGTTCGGGGCGGGGCGCGAGTCGGCGTTCATCTATCACCATGCCAAGCGGGCGGTCACCCCCATCTTCATCATCGGCTGGCTGATCTATCTCAGCGTGCCGTTTTCCTTCCATCCCAATGTGTTTTTGCTGCCGTGTGCCGTGCTGTTCGGCCTGATGATCAGTATCGCCACGGGCAGCTTCAAGAAGTACTTGTAGGCATTCTCCCCGGTTCCCTGCGTCGGCTGTTCGCAGCCGTTTGCGCCTCCACCCGGAGGCGCTTTTTTGGGCCAAAGAATCATCACGCCCACCACTTAACGTTTTCTACTGCGGCGCCTGCGTCTGCCCGACACGATGTTCGCAACAGTCTCAATCAGGAGAGCGTCATGTCGCGGTTTGCCAAGTGGGGCGTCCTGCCACTCGTGGGCGTGATCGCCACCTCAACCCTGGCGATGGCGGAAGAACCCCGCGACGCCATCCAACGCCGGGACCTGGCCCTGATCCAGTCCCAGCTCGAACAGATCACCCATGTCATCGATCGCCTCGAGGCCCGTCAGGCCCGTCAGGCGTCGCCCTCGATGTCGCTCTACCTCGATATTCCGCGGCTGCGCCAGGACGTCGAGGCGATCGCCGAGGGCATCGATGGTTATCTCGCCCCACCCCGACTGCCGGCCCGTCAGGTCCCGCCCCTGGATGGCGATTACGTGGGAGTGACGCCCTGATGGAGGTCTTCAAGAACGGGGCCGGCTTCTCGGCGTCCGAGGTGGCCGTTCTGATCGCCGGCGTGGGGTGTGTCGTGGTCATTCTGTGGATGGCCTGGGCCTACCTCTCGACCTATCGGGGCTGGACCAAGGAGCGCATCGACGACGACGTCCTGGTCAGCGGTCTCATGAGAGCGCTGATGATCGTGTTGGTCTGCCTCTGGCTGTTTCTCAGCTGAGGCAAATTTGAGGCCCGCCTGAATGGGCCATTCGGCAAGCGCAAGCAAGGAGAACGGAACATGAACCTTCGCAACCTTTGGCATCGTGCCCGTCACAAGGTGGCTCTTGCCACCACGTCGGTAGCGATGCTGCCCAGCCTGGCCCTGGCACAAGGGCAAGGGCTGCCCGATCTCGAGCAACCGGACAACCCCGGTGATGAGGGACTGATCGATACGCTGCAGGGCTACGGCCTGGAAATCGCCTCCCTGGTGGGGCTGGTGCTGTGCGCCGTGGCGTTCTACTTCGTCGCCGGCGCCCTGATGGCCTCCTTCCGCGAAGCACGCGAGCGGGAGCAGTGGGGCAAATTTATCCTCACCGCCGCGGTCGGTGTGGGGCTGATCGTCGTGGTGATCTGGCTGGCCAACATGGCCGCTCCGATCCTCGAGCAGTAATCGACGGGAGGCGGTCATGGCCACGATCGAGTTTATCCCTCGGCGCCTCAATGAGACCCCTGTCGTCTTCCGGGGCATGACCGGCCGTGAGGTCGCCATGGTGGCCTGTGGTGGCTTCGTGGCCTTCCTGCCACCGGGCATCGTGCTGGCCTGGTGGATTGGCAAGGTCGCGATGGTGCCCACCGTCGCCTTTGCCGGTCTGGGGCTCTCCCTGCTGGTCGGGGGAAGCATCATGCGTCGGCTGCGCCGTGGCCGTCCTCCCTCCCTTCTCTACCGTCGCTTGCAATACCGCCTGGCCGCCATGGGCTGGGACGGCAGCGGCGAATACCTGATCACGCGCACGACGGCCTA
This sequence comes from Halomonas sabkhae, assembly GCF_030409265.1. Classification (NCBI taxonomy): domain Bacteria; kingdom Pseudomonadati; phylum Pseudomonadota; class Gammaproteobacteria; order Oceanospirillales; family Halomonadaceae; genus Halomonas; species Halomonas sabkhae. The sequence goes on along the minus strand of NZ_JAUFPM010000012.1, from coordinate 112,741 downwards.
TCGGTTGCGCCGCGGGCGCCGCCGTAACGGAGGAGTCTCATGAGTCGTTACCGCCATGCGGTGTCCGGGCGGGACGCCCATATCACGACCCTTCGCGGGATCATCCTGCTGCTGGCCGTGGGCTGCGTCTTTCTCTGGATGGGGTGGAAAGATGCCCCAGAGGACCTGACGGTCTACTACCCCCCTGATCTGCGCGGTGGCACCTCGCAGTCCGCCTGGGAGATCCCGCCCAACAATGCCTATCAGTTCGGCTGGTATGTGTGGCAGCGGCTCAACCGTTGGCCCAACGACGGTGAGACGGATTACCAGCGCAATATCCATGCGCTGCGTCCCTACATGACACCGTCCTGTCATCGCTCCCTGGAGCAGGAGTACGAGCAACGGCGCCGCCGTGGCGAGCTGGACGGGCGCACACGCGGCATGTACGAGATCCCCGGGCGTGGCTACCGGCCCGGCGAGTCGGTCGAGATCCTCAGTGACGACAGCTGGCTGGTGAAGCTCGACCTCGGTGTCGAAGAGCATTACGCCGGCACGCCGGTTCGCGAGTTCTACGCGCGCTATCCGTTGCGGGTCGTGCGGGCCAATGTCGATGCGGACAACAACCCCTGGGGGTTACAGATCGATTGCCTTGAGGGTGAAGCCAGACGTCTGGTGACGGACGCCGAAGGTCAAGCGACCGCTGAGGAGGAAGCCGAATGAAGCCGATCATCAAGCTGGGCGTCGTCCTGGGCGGCGGCCTGCTGTCACTGAACGCCGCGGCGGTACAGATCATGGAGTGGGACCACCGCCCACTGGACATCGAACTGCCGGTGGCGGCGGAACGCCTGGTGATCCTGGACCGCAATGTAAAGGTCGGGCTGCCCAGGCCCATCGCGGACCCCGAGACGTTGCGGGTGCAAAGTACTGGCGGCGTGCTGTACCTCAAGGCCAACGAGGCCTTCGATACGCAACGGGTCCAGCTCAAGGACGCCGAGTCGGGTGAGCTGTTGCTGGTCGACCTGACGGCCACCGACGACGCCAGCCGCGAGGACATCAAGGTCGTGGACGCTTCGTCGTCAGACGACGGCCAGACCTCGGGATCCGCGAAAGACGGCAACGGCGACGGTGACGCCGACGACCCGGGCGTACGTTCGCCGGTGCCGGTGACGTTGATCCGCCACGCCGCGCAGTCCCTCTATGCCCCCTTGCGTACCGTCGAGGCGGTTCCCGGCGTCAAGCGGGTGCCCATGCGCCTGCCGGCCACCCTGCCGGGGCTGATGCCCGCCTTGCCGGTCGAGGCAACCCCAAAGGGCGCCTGGGGCGTGGATGGCTGGACGGTCACGGCCGTGCGACTCACCAACCAGGATCCGTCGCGGGAATTCGAGCTGGATCCGCGCTGGCTCCAGGGCCGCTTCTACAGTGCCGCCTTCATGCACCCGACCCTGGGGCGCAAGGGCAGCGAGACGGCCGCGACCACGGTCTTTCTGGTCACCCGTCAGGGCGGTCTGCGTGACGCCCTGGCGCGTCAGGGGAGGTAACGCATGGCACCACTGAAAAGCAACAGCCTGTTGAAGGTCCTGGTTCCCGGGGCGCTCGTCCTGGTCATCCTGATTGTGGTCATGGCCCTGGGCGGTGGCGACGGTGACGACGCGGGAGGCGAGGACGAGGCCACGGACCCGTCACTGGTCCTGACCGATGAGGAAAAAACCGCCCTGGGCATCGAGGCGGACACCCCGCGTGACACGGTGGCCACCCTGGTCGGCCAGCTGCGGCAGACCAAGGGGGAAATGCAGAAGATTCGAGAAGAGAGTGCACAACTTCGCGAGCAGAACGAACGCCTTGCCGAGCGCGCCCGCAATGTTGACCAGCAGGTCGAAGCGGCGATGCGTGAGGAGCGAGAACGCCACCGATCGCAACTGGACCAGCAGTCCAATGAACAGCAATCCGTGCTGGGCACCCTGAAACGTCAGGTCAACCGGTTGCAGAGCCAGCTGGATACCTCGGGGACCGAGGACGACGTCCCGGTGGGCCTCGGCCTGGAAGACGGGGGCGCCGGCGCTGGAGGGGGCCAACTCGCCTGGGTGGAGCCCCTGGACGCCGCCCCGGCGGACAGTCGGGGAAGCATGTCCAACGAAGAGGGGCCAGTGTTTCCGACATCGTTCGGTGAGGCCTCGGACGCCGTGAGCGACTCGGCCACCCGGGCCGCTACGGCCGTCGAAGCCAAGGCCACCGGGGAGCCGGATGCCTCGACCGTCGAGCCCGTCTACACCGTGCCGGAAAACTCCACACTGATGGGCTCGCTGGGCATGACAGCACTGATCGGCCGCGTGCCGATCGATGGCACCGTCAATGATCCCTATCCGTTCAAGGCGGTGATCGGCCAGGACAACCTCACGGCCAATGGCATCGAGATCCCCGAGCTTGAGGCCGCGGTCGTCAGTGGCACCGCCACGGGCGATTGGACGCTGTCCTGTGTGCGCGGAAATATCGATTCGATGACCTTCGTGTTCCAGGACGGCACCATCCGCACCGTCCCCACCCCGGAGGATGTCAACAGTGGTGGCGGCAGCAGCCGCCAGAGCAGTGACACCACCATCGGCGGGGGGGACGCGATCGGCTGGATCAGCGATGCCTATGGTACGCCGTGTGTGACCGGTGAACGCCGATCCAATGCTCAGGAGTATCTGGGCACCCAGTCGTTGCTGACCGCCGCCGGCGCCGGTGTGGCCTCCACGCTCTCCGACGATGACAGCACGTCCTTCACCACCATGGGCCCCGATGGCTCCGTGACGCAGGCCATGAGCGGCAACCAGGCCGTCGGCCAAATCCTGACGCAGGGCGTCAATGACATGAGCAACTGGGTGAACCAGCTGTATGGCCAGGCCTTCGCGGCGGTGTATGTCCCGCCGGGTGAGGAAGTGGCCATCCACATCACCCAGCAGCTGCCGATCGACTTCGAGACCGAAGGGAGGAAAGTCCACTATGGCCACTCTCAAGCACCAACCTATGCCCTGCCGTAAGTCCCGCCGGGCGGGCCTGTTGGGGCTCAGCCTGGCCGTCATGGTGGGACTGAGCGGCTGCGCCACTTCCAAGGACGAGCTCATGCCCCACGGCGACACCACCATGAAAGAACTCTGGCAAGGTGGCGCCGCCTCGGGCGGTGACGGGGAAAGCCTCACCCAGAAGGGATTGATCGATACCCGCAGCACGCTGCGTCGAGAGATCGATGATGGGGCCATGGTCGATCAGCGCGTGCACTACACCCGTACCGCGGCCAATGAGATCTACAACCAGTTCGCCCGGCTGCCCAATCCGGACATCGTGATGTACGTCTACCCGCACCTCGCCGGCGGCGAGGTACCGGTGCCGGGCTACTCCACGGTGTTCTCGCTGTACCGCAAGCCGCAGTACGCCATGCCCGGCGAGACGGCGCGGCCGTCCGTCGAGCGGGCACAACAGCGGAGGGCGGCACGATGAACGGCGATCACCATCAGCCTTCCTCGAACCATAAGGACCGAAACACGGACGCCAATGGGCACGCCCTGGTCCTCGGTCACACCGCGGCCGGCAAGACGGCCACCTTGAATGACCTGATGGCCAGGTTGGGAGGAAGCAAGCGCACTTCTGACAAGGGGGACTGTGACTGATGTCAGCGTTCGATAGCTTCATGAGCAGGCTGTTTCCACCCCGCTCCACACCGGCCGGCAATCCATTGCCGGAGGAAAGCGCGGCAACGGCGGACACGACGGAATCGGATGAAACTGCGTCTGCCGCCTCGCCACTGCTGACCGATGAACAGGGTCGGCCCCTGTCGTTGCCACGCGGCAAGCCGATTTCCGAGGCACAGCTGAGAAAGCAATATCAGCGCGCCCCCTCCTTTGCCTCACGCTTGCCGTGGGTCGAGTATCTCCCGGAATCCGGTTGCTTCCTCCTCGAGGACGGCGTCTCGGTGGGTGTCGCGGCGGAAGTGATCCCGATTCCCACGGAAGGCCGCAGCGAGGTTGCCCTCGAGGCCCTGCGGGATCAGATCGAGGCGGCCTTGCAGGACAGTCTGCCCGAGAATGATGACTATCAATGGGTCGTGCAGCTCTATTGCCGCGATGAAACGGATCCGCGCGAGGACCTGGAGGCACTGGCCGACTACGCGCGCCCGGAGATCCGCGACAGCCCATACACCCAGGACTGGCTGAAGAGCATGGAAGGCCATCTCCGGGCGATCGCCAAGCCCGGCGGGTTGTTCGTCGATGATGTGGTCACCCAGGTGGCCTGGCGGGGCCAGACACGACGCACCCGCCTGGTGTTGTACCGCTGGGAGCGGACCGTTAAAGGCAAGCAACAGGGCCGGATCGGTGAGCGCAACAAGGGACTGCCGCCCGAACAGTCGGTGAATTATGTCTTCGACCGGCTTGAAACCGCGCTGCAGAACGCCGAACTGCGCCTCAAGCGCTATGATGCCCGCGAGTTCCATCGCTGGATGATGCCGCGCTTCAATCCACGTCCCCGGTACTCGCCGGACGATCCGCAGCGCTTCTACGATGTCTTCGACTATCCCGGTGATGACCAGGCCGCCCTGATGGGCTACGACCTGGCCGAAGGCATGCTGGCCAGCTCCCCGCGCGGTGATGTCGAGACGGGCTACTGGTACTTCGACGGAATGCCACACACCTGTGTCTCCGTGGAGGAGTTGCGGCAAGCCCCCAAGGTGGGACACGTCACCGGCGAGGTCGCGCGGGGTGACGGCCGCATCCGCAATGCGCTGATGGACCAGCTCCCCGAGGGCACCGAGATGTGCCTGACCATGGTGGCCGTCCCCCAGGACCCCTTGGAACAGCATATCGATACGCTGAGAGACAAGGCGCACGGCAACAGCATCCCCAGTGAGAAGATCCGTGAGGACTGTAAGCGAGCACGGTCGTTTCTCGGCGATAATCACAAGCTGTATCAGGCCAGCCTGGTGTTCTATGTCAACGGCCGCGACGCGTCCCATCTCGAAGAGCGCTTGATGCGGCTGACGACGCAGTTGACCAACGCCAATCTCAAGCCGACCGAGCCCGAAGATGAGATCGCCGGGCTCAATACCTACCTGCGCTGGCTGCCCATGGCTTTTCAGCCAGAGCTGGATCGCAAGAATCGCTGGTACACCCAGTACCACTTCGTCCAGCACCTGGCGAACCTCTCTCCTCTGTTCGGCCGTGCCCGCGGGACGGGCCACCCCGGTATCACTTTCTTCAACCGCGGCGGTGGCACTGTGAGCTTTGATCCGCTCAACAGCAATGATCGGCAGGCCAACGCTCATATGCTGTTCTTTGGCCCGACCGGGGCCGGCAAGTCGGCCACCTTGAACAGTGTGTTGGCTCAGATGATGGCCCTGCATCGGCCCCGGCTGTTCATCATCGAGAAAGGCAACTCGTTCGGATTGCTCGCCGACTACTTCGAGCGGATGGGACTGACGGTCAACAAGGTCAAGCTCGCGCCTGGCTCTGGTGTGCGGCTCTCGCCCTTCTTCGAAGCGCATCGTTTGCTCGACACCGAGGAGGAGGCCAAACGCGTCGAGCGGGACCGAAGCGATCAGCAGGAAGGTCTGGCGACGGATCCCGATACCCTGGTCAACAACGCCGAGGAAGAGGAAGAGCGCAACATCCTGGGGGAAATGGAGATCACCGCCCGGCTGATGATCACCGGTGGCGATCCCAAGGAAGAGGCCCTGTTCCGCCGAGCGGATCAACGCATGGTGCGCGATGCCATCTATCGCGGCGCTCGCTATGCGGTCGATGCCGGCCGTCAGTGCCTGACCGAGGACGTGCGGCAAGGGTTCCGGGATATTGCCAACGATACCGAGACGCCGGAAGAAGGCCGACGGCGCGCCTACCAGATGGGCGAGGCCATGGGCCTGTTCGTTGATGGCTTCGACGGCCAGGTCTTCAACCGCCCGGGTGAGCCCTGGCCGGAGTGTGATGTGACCATCATCGACCTGGCGCACTACGCCAACGAAGGCTATGAAGCGCAGCTCGCACTGTCGGTGATCTCGATCACCAACGTGATCACCGCCATGGCCGAGCGAGATCAATACAGCGGACGACCCATCCTGCAGGCCATCGATGAGTGTCACATCCTGACCACCAATCCCTTGCTCGCGCCGTTCCTGGTGGGCGTTGGCAAAATGGGACGCAAACTGAATCACTGGCTCTGGTTGGCCACACAGAATTTGGAAGATTTCCCGGAGTCGGCGGCCAAGCTGCTCAACATGATCGAGTGGTGGATCCTGCTGACCATGCCCGAGGACGAGATCAAGCAGGTCACTCGCTTCAAATCACTGAGCGAGGATCAGCAGCAACTGGTGAAGTCCGCCACCAAGGTCAAGGCCAAGTATACCGAGGGGGTGGTGCTCGGCGGACGCATCGAGTCCTTGTTCCGGGTGGTCCCCCCGAGTCTGTATCTCAGCCTGGCCGGCACCGAAGGCGAGGAAAAAGCCGAGCGAAAACAGGTCATGGACGAGCTCAAGTGCTCAGAGCTCGATGCGGGCATCGAGATCGCCCGGCGCATGGACGAGAAGCGAGGGATCGGGGGATGAGCGATGAGGCACTCAACATCGAGCATACCGGGGTGCCGCATGCCGACACAGGGGGGCTGTGATGACAGCGTATCTTGAGATTGAGGGAGAGGCATCTGTCGCTTTTCGCCAGGGGTTTCGTGCTTGCCAAGCGGGCGAGCCCCAGGATGCGAACCCCTACCTCGAAGAGGAAAGAGAATCGACCCAACGCCGGGAGTGGAATTTCGGGTGGCAACACGCGCACGACCAGAACATCAATTTTGACTTCGTCAGGCGCCAGGTCGCCATGCCACCCGAGTGGAGCCAGGAAGCCATCAAACCCTGGGAAGCGGTATACAGCCGTGAGGCCTCGGCGTTCGTATCCCACGAATATTGGTCGGACACGGGGTCTGTCAACGTCTTCCGGGTCGTCGGGACGATGCATCAACAGTATCAGGGGAAAACCTGGCTGCAGTTCCTGCTGGGCGGAAAGCGCATGCAGCACAACCTGCAGCGATTGATGGACAATCCGGATTACTACCTCCATCCGGTCATTCGCCAGCCCAAAATCGATTTCTACACCGTCGACGGCCTGGATTACTACGTCGGCTCGGACGGTAACCACCGGACCTGTCTGGCTCGCTTCTTCCTGGACCAGGAGGGCAAAAGTCAGCTCCATGAGGTGACCGTTCACCATCATCACATCGACCAGGCCTTCTTGCACGTCTATCACGCCCTCCAGGCATCGATCCGCGAGCACCAGGTTGCCAAGGCGATCTGGGCCGACCGGCGCCTACTAGGGCGTGATGACACGGCGGGATGGAAGGTGGATCGCTTCGAGCCCTTTCTGATTTGCCGGGATCTGACGACCGGGCAGGAGATGGAGCTCAATCAAGCCCAGGCGCATGACATGACACTGGACCTGGCGGCCAAAGCGTGTCCAACCACGGCCTCAGCCCGCCCTTCTCTGTGGCGGCGGTTATTCGGCGTGGGAGGCAGCTGACGATGCTGCACGATGGCAACATGGCGTTTCGTGGGCACGGCTTGGTCACCGGGCCGACGGGGGCCGGAAAAAGCACCGTGTTGCGGGCCCTGTTGGACGAACGGTTGTTGGCCCAGGGTGATGAGCGTGTTCAGGTCTATGTTCTGGCGTCCGGTCGGGATCGGGACTGGCGGCCGTGGGCTGATTGGGCCGCTCGACACGCGGCCGCGGGTCGCCGGGTGACAACACTCGACAGCTCGGCCTGTCGGTTGGCCCCCTTCCAGACGGCGCGTTTCCTGTGTCAGCCGGACGACGATCACGCCATCTGGGATCCCCTGGGGGATCTGGTCATGACCGTTCGCTTGATGCTAGCCAGCCAACGCCCAGACGAAGCGTGGAGCCGGCACCATCGGCGGATACTCCGTCAGGCCTTGTATACCGCAGGACACCGGGCCGAGGCTGCCAACCGGCTGTGCCGCACTCAGGATGTGCTGGACGCACTACGCACCGAGCAACAGGTGCCTGACGCGCTGCTCGAGACCCTCGAGGCGTTCTGCCAGGGGGCGCTGGGCGAGGTGTTCAATGCCGGAGACACCTCCCTGAGCTGGGACGCCGACAGCGACATCGTACTGATCGACCCGGCCGGATGCTGCGCCATTGATACCCAGACAACACGCGACGCCCTCGAGGGGCTGCTGACGCATGGCGTGATGGCGCATGTCCAGGGGTTGGGTGGGTACGAGGCTGACCACATTGGCATACCGCGTAAGCGGTTGGTGATCCTGGATGGCTTCCCGTCCCGACCGATCCTACACGGGACGTCCATTTTCATGCGGGCACTCGCCCGTAGCCGCGAGACCCGCCTTTCGATCTGGTGGGGATTAAAAGACCGGTCAGTGTTGGACGAGAACACCTGGTCCCAACTCGGTGTTTTCCTCGGGACCTATATCGGCTTGCCCCATGGCACCCCGCACTGGCTCAAGCGTGAGCTCGAGCATGCCGACCGGCTGTGGCCTTATTTCGACGACAGGGCGACATCGGCACTGCATCGCTGCCTCTTGAACACCAGCGCACGAGAACCCTGGGAATCGAGCATGGGGGTTGTGATCGATCTCGCCCATGGCGAAGCGCCGGCACTGTTCCACCTGCCCGATGTCGAGGTGATCTGACATGTCACTCATCCTGACCGACTATGGGCCGGAGGCACCAATCAACAATGTGCCGTATCTGGATACCTTTGGCCCGATCGTACTGTTCGCCGCGATCGCCTTCCTGGGGTTCAGCCTGTGGCCCTTGTGGACCGGTCGGCTGCGCCGGTCACGGCGATTGCCGTATGTGCGTCATGACTGCCTCAACTCCCCCGCCGAACAGCACTTCGCCCGTGCTCTGCAGCGGGCGGTGGGAGATCAGTACGCCCTGGCCTTCAAGGTCCGGTTGGCCGATGTGATGACCGTCAAACGCCGCCGCCGACACCCTCGAGATCAACGCTGGTGGCGGTGGTTTCGCCAGATCAGCAGCAAGCACATCGACGTGGTGGTCTGCGACCCGGCCGGCGGTCGCATGCATCTGGCACTGGAACTCGATGACCGCAGTCACCAGCGGCGCGATCGACGCCGGCGGGATGCCTTCGTGGATCGCGCCTTCGCCGCCGCCGGGCTCCCACTGCTGCGTATACCCGCCCAACGGCGCTATGACGTGGTGCAGTTGCAGCAGCAGTTGGCCGAGCACCTGCCACGGCTTCCAGAACCGCGCGCCAACGAATAGGAGCAAGAAGATGCAGAAGCAACCTGATGAGCGGAAAGCAGGGGATGCTGCTCAGGATATTGTGGATGTGGCAAGGGCCTTGGGTGTCATATCAGTCCAAATGCTCAGACAACAAGGAACTCAACTCTTCGGAGTAGCCTGCTATTCCAAGGAATGCCACGACATGGTGTTACGCGTCCTGGGGGTGTTTGACGAGCTCCCCGGTGGGCGGGACCGACAGGCTCTCACCTGGTTCAGTGATGATCTAAGAGACCTTCTGGCGGAGCTTGAATCAGGAGGCCCGGGAAACCCCTTCCACTCCTATGCGTTTTCTCAGCGCAGCGTGATCGAGCACTTTATTGAGCAGTATGGGAGCATACGATCATGAGTTCAGATGATGTTGTCAATGTAGACCATGATAATGAAATCGATCTTCAGACAGTATTGTTATCCGCTCTGCGCAACCTCTCTCTTTCCGGCCGCAATCCAAGTGGATGGCGATCGAAAGGACGGTTATGGGTAGGCGTGGATGCCATGGAACGAGAATGCCAACGCTATGGCCGTGCCGATATACCCAGGCATTTCTCTGTGTCTCCCAAATACCCGTGGGTACATCGGTTGATTGCTGAGGGCCTCATCCAGCGGCCCAGAGCAAGAGCCTGGATCACCATCCAACATACGTCCATGAGCGCGACGACCTATGGTAAACCCGTTCTCGAGTTTGACCTGGAAACACTCGTGGCACAGGACATCATCAGCGACCTTCGGGAGATAGGTGATACATCAGAATGGCTCGAAAGCCATGTCATGGACGTCAATATGGGAGGGTTCACGACCGAGGAATCTCCTCAGGCCCAAGGTACCAGGTCCCTGTACTCGAAAAAGGATATATCTGTGCTTCTCCCTGCTCATTCCAGGCACGAAGCGCCGCAGGAGGTGGGGAAAGGCCAACAACTTCGTTGTGTAATACTAGAAATTTTTCCTTATCCTCAAGATTCCTGATGGTGTCGAGATGCCAGTGATATTGGTCCATGATAGCGAAATGGATAGCGTCCAGCCCCATTAGCTCCCAGCTCTTCTGTTTCGCTAGCGCATTACCCATCACCAGTAAGCAATAGCGTCGAGCTAATATAAGCCCGTGGTCCTCATTGGTTTGTCCCACATGACGCTCAATATCCTCTCTGATGAAGATGATAAGTTGTTCGAAGAATACGTCGTCATCAGGGTTCATATTGTATGTAACCACCTGCACCCTCTTTATCTCGTTTCGGAAGCCGATATGCGGGTCTCAGTCAGGCCCACTCTCACCTTCCCAGGGATTCATGACGTCTACAGCCGCCGCTTCAAACGGGGCGGTATCACGGGATGCCACTTGATAGCCTTGTGATACGGCGATCGCCGCGATATACCCATCGGGTACCGGAAAACCTCGCCCCGCTTCCCTGGCCGTTGCCGCCAGTTCGGCATACTGGCGAGCGGCATCAGCGTCAAAGGGTAGGATGCGTCCCTTGAACAATGCCATGAGGCCATCCAAGGCCTCACTCAGCCTATCCTTGCGCCGACCCGTGGGAAGCGCTGCAATGCCAAACAACAACTCGGCCAGCGTGACACTGGTCACGTACAGCGTTTCGGCCGATTGCTCATTAAGCCAATCGATGACGGCCGGATACGGGGTCGGTTTCATCGCCTCGGAAACGACGTTGGTATCCAGGACAATCATTCAAACGTCACCGGTTCGGCCGGTGTCTTGTCGCGCTCCTGTTCCAGAGCGTCGAGATCTTCGTTGGTCATTCCGACCTTGCGGCCCAGAGCCGCCAGGGCATCGCCCATGTGAAGGCGTGCTTCAGGGCGTATGGCCTCTTCCAGAATGGCACGGACTTCGGCCTCGGCACTGCGGTGGTGCCGCTTGGCCCGCGCTTTCAGTGCGTTGTGTACTTCGTCAGGAATGTTCCTGACCGTCATCATGCCCATGGTGAGTCACCTCCGATGGCTACACTATGCGAATGCATTCAATATAGCAATATGGATGCATATTGCAAGCGTATACTGTGGTGTCACAGCCTGGCTTCCGATGATCGCCCCACTAATCAGAGCGCGTGTGGTGACGCGGCAAAAACCCAGCCCGATCCATTTCACATTCTCTACAGCTCTGGTGCTGCCAGATTGGCATGCTGACTGGGATGTACTTCCGTCTAGTCAGCAGCCACAGGAGACCCAAATGAGGACATCAGCAACAAGGGCCCTCATGGTCGCACTCTACGCCATGGGCACTGGTTCAGCGTCGGCGGAGGACCTTCCTTCTGCCCTTGAGGCATTATCGCTCGGCGGCCAACCCGCGAACCCCACGGCCATCGAGCCGGCTCCCATGGAGGGTTGGTATGAGGTTCGCCTGCGCACCGGGGAAACGCTCTACACGGACGCCGAGGCCAGGTACTTGCTGGTCGGCGAGCTGTTCGAGAACGGCGAGGACCAGGTCATCAACCTGTCCGAGCAACAGCGTCGCGAGCAGCGTCTGGAGAGCCTGGCTGAGCTCGATGAGGATATCTCGCTGACCTATCCGGCCGATGGGGACGTGAAAGGTGAGATGACCGTCTTTACCGATATCAGCTGCCCATACTGTCAGCAGCTGCATCAGGACATCCCACAACTCAATGCCGCCGGCATCACCGTCCATTACCTGCCATACCCCCGGCAGGGCCTGTCCTCCGCGGTGGCACAGCGCATGGCATCCATCTGGTGCAGTAAATACCCCCGTCATGCGATGGATAAGGCCTTCGATGGACAGTTTGCGTCAGTGGGTGATGAAGCCCAGGTGTGTCGGCCACGACTGGAGAAAAGCGTGTCACTGGCCCAGCAATTTGGCGTTAGGGGAACGCCGGCCACGGTACTCCCCAACGGCGAGCTCGGAGAGGGGTATCGGCCGGTCGACCAACTGGTGCAGGCCGTTGGCCGTGCGACAGGCAATCACTGAGGCAAACGAAGAGGAGTCCGTCATGAATACGATTGTGATGACAGGCGAAACCGGTGTCGGGAAAACCTGCGTGGTCGAGGCATTGGGCGTGGGCCGCCGTGTGATGCTGATTGATCCACTTGTGCAGTGGTCGGTGCCGACAGCTCCTGCCGAAACGGTACCGGGAGATGGTCACCAACAGTGGTCAGCGCCTACAGGTCCCGCCGACCTGGTGGTCTTCGATCATCTCTCCTTCCTGCCAGACGCCGAGGGTCAGGTGCGACAGGCCACGGCATGGTGCGAAGCGCACCAGGTCAATCTGCTCCTGGTGGTGCAGTTCCAGGAAGATCTCGAGTCGCTGGGGATCTCAATACCCGCCGATGAACGGGCCACGGTGTCGTTGTCGCGCCCGCCCCAGGCTGAAGCGCTCCACGTCAGCATCCGCTACCCGGGGGAGTCCACGGACTGGAATGCCACCTTCGATACCTATCTAAATGTCGCGGATAGCACAGCGTTCAAGCGGCTTCTCAAGCACACCACGAATCGGAGAAGCCGGAAGGCCTCATGACAGGATCACGGGCAACATCACGCACGCGAATCGGCGACATCATGCGCGATGCCATGGTGTTCGCCAGCCAAGCCGACGACCCTCGGGCCTTCCTGCAGGCCTGGCTCGAGGGCGACTGGCCACTGCTGCGACAAGAGTGGCCGGCGTATGAAGTGCCCAGGGATCTCGAAGCCGGCGAGCTCGGTCCGTTAACGCAGGAGGAGACGACCTGGGCACTACGACTTATCGCCTTGAGCACCGAGGATCCATTGGCGCGGGACGTCGCCTTGTATGTGATCGGCGAAACCGCAGATCAAGCACGGCAGGCACTGTTAACGACAGCTTGGGGACGCGACTTGAGTGACCTGCGTGAGGCCGTATCCTGCCGATTGTCGGATGCGGAGAGAGCCGATCGCCATCCTGAAGAGTGCCTCGAGGGAGGCTGGGAGGCCTTCAAACGCGATACCGACGCGGCGTATGCGGCGGGGATCGAGGCATTCGATAACGGCATGCCCCTATCCGCCAATCCGCACGCTCCTTTGACCCACCAGCACCCCGCCTGGGCCGCGGGGTGGTCGGATGCCGAGCGGTATACCGACACCCATGATTGATGGGCCGCTCGAAGCATAGTGGCGTCTCAGGCCGCATAACGGCCATTGGGGGACGGTGACCTCCGTTGCCGCATATGTCTGGCCCCAGTAAAATTGCCCCGCATACGCTTGCTGTCGATCAGACAGATGTTCCAGATGAAGCGTAACCTCCAGAAATCACGACTGATGGGTAAAAGGAGTTATCATCATGAAACGCCATGTAACAATGACGTTGGCGTCCGTTTTCATCCTTACAGCGTGTGGTGAAGACGTAAAAACTGTCGAGTGGTGGAAAGCCCACGACGAACAGAGAGCCGAGTTTGTCAAGAAGTGTCGGAATGATAACGCGAAAATGAAGACAGCTAACTGCCAGAATGCCACTAAAGCTGACTTTCATAAAAAATTGATAGGTGACCCGGATGAGGCGCATTCGCCAGAAATAACCAGTTTCGGTGAGGATGACTGAGTATTGCGAGATGAAACGGATTACTGAGACATGGAGTCAACGGATGAAACAATGTCTGGGCATCGCCGCCACCGGTTTGCTGATCACCGCCTGTGGCGGGGAGCCGCCGCCGGAAGCCGGCACCAAGGATACCCCCTTCGGAACCTACAAGGGGATGAGCAAGGAAGCGCTGGAGGAGTACGCCCATCTGACAACCAACGCTCGGCGCGACGATGATGTAAAGACATACCGGTCGAACCAAGCCCCATATAATGGCTATCAGGCCAACTCGTACTCATACGAGATCGGTCAAGACGGGCTCTGTAGTGTGGATGCCACATTCGATTACCCTTCGAGTGGGCAACACCCGATCATCAGCGACATCATGCAGAAATATGGCAAGCCTGATACGCAGTCTGTCTCCGAGTCGGGCAATCTCATTCGCTACACGGCCGAAGACTACAAGCTTCAGAATCGATTGCGCTATATCAGGATTGATGCAACCCCATACTTCCTCATGGTGGTCTATTCGTATGTCGACAGTGCTGATGAGTGCAAGTAATGCTCTGAGCTCTCGGAACATGGGAACGACGTGGCGGTAGGTAGCACTCCGGGCCGCCGATTACCGCCCTTCGCGGTCGTGACGAAAATCGGGATTGGCGGCTTGCCCAATACCAGGCGGATAGGTGAGTATGGGACGACATATTTTTTAGACTCGTGCGGAGACCATCATGTCGACATTGCTCACCAAATATGCCGAGAAAGAACGCCAGCTCGAGGCACTCAAGGCGGAACTGGAAAAGCTTGAGCAGGATGAGCGTCTCAAGAATGAGGTGGAATTCAAAGAGCAGCTCGAAGCGCTCATGCAGGAGTTCGACAAGACAGCCAAGGACGTCCTGGAATTGTTGCAGCCTGGCTCAGCGGGTGCCCAGGCATCATCCAGCACCGCTACCCGCAGGAAGCGAAAACTGAAAATCTACCAGAACCCTCACACCGGTGAAGAAGTCCAGACGCGCGGTGGCAACCAGAAGGTGTTGCAAGCCTGGAAAGAAGAGTATGGGGCCGATACCGTCGAATCATGGCTGGTCAGGACAGAAGCGTAACCTCATTCCACACCGTCGAACGCTGAATCGATAAAGGCTTCCAGCGCTTCCGATTCCAGAATCTCGATGGAGAAGTGCCCGAAGCGCTTGGGAAGCCACAGTATACGGCTCCCCGCTGGGGAGCTGAGGTCATCGCGCTTGATGGGTTGCCCATGCTCATCCTCGGGTTGAACGCCAGCGGCGATCAACTCGTCATAGGCGGCATCGATATCGGGAGTTGAGTAGCAATGCCGATAGATGACGCCAGGCCCTTGTTGGTCCATCAGCTCCTTGAGATTACCGGCGATGGGCTGAACCAGTATGAACCGCTCCCCACCGAACCTCACGATGGCATAGCGGACGTGCAGCCCACCTCGATTCCAAACGATCGTATTGGAGACCGAGGCCTTGAACACGGCTGCGTAATACGCGCAGGCCGCATCAAGATCCTCGACCAGCACATCGACGTGGCTGAATCTCAAGTCCATCTGTCTGCCCTATGATCGTCGCACGGTGTCACGAAGAAGAAATCATCAACCACTTAACCCGAACGCCCTTATGTCATATCAAGAGCAATTCTTAGCCTTTCGAACGCTTGCTCAGCCAAGGAGCTCGTGGGGCTAGAGATCACTACGTAAGGAGCATCAAAGTTATTTGTAGAAATCTTGATCCTGTGTTTTCTTCTTCCATTGACTACGGTGTCCTCTCTGTCAATGCTGGTGATGTCTTCGAAGGCCAAGATGGATCCATGTTTAATAGTGCCTGCGAAGATCTTTCTGTTGGTTCTGTCAATGGCAATGGCTGAATCGAACAGGATGGCAACGTAATCTGCATTTTCAATCCTAGAGAAGATATGTCGCTTTATCTTCTTTCGACCGCTAGCTGCGACAAGCAACCAATAGCCTATAGCAGACAGCAGCCCTAAGATGATACCGGCGAAAAAGCCCACTGGTGTTTGTGTATTCAAGAACGTAATGCCAAAAACAACAAAGGCCAAGAAAGGTGTCACAACTAGCAACTGAAAGATTCCCCATAGCGTCTTCATGTTGTCGCTATTTCCTCGAAAGTGGCATTTCTTAGAGCGATAGATACCGCGCTCAGTTGCTCTGAGCACGGTGCAGATGTCTGCTATGCCGGCACTCAGAGAGCCTGCCGACGTGCCTTGCGGTGATGGAAGTACAGGTAGACCAGGCCGAACGGCGCGATGAATATCGCACTCGCCCAGCACATCGCGATGGTGATGCATTTCACCGGCAGCATGACGATGAGGGGGATGTAGAATACATTATCACCCATCACGAAGCCGATGATCTGTTCGTAGACGAAGCGGGCATAGGGGTAGAGCAACGCATTGAGAACCAGCAGGGGCACGGCCGCCAGAGGCATCGAATCTGCTGGGTCCTGAGTCACGGCGAAATAGAGCAATACCGAAAGGCCGCCACCGAACATGAGTTGGCGCCAGTAGTAGTTGCGGGACAAGCCGCCAAAGGTGTCGGCAAGAATTGGGGGCATGAGGCGTCCTCCTTCCTTGGGGGATATACGGCACTGGCTATCTTCCTTGAGCTTTTGGCTAGATCACCAGTCCTTATGATGGGTATGGGGTCTTCGGGGGTGCTGGTTGACGCGCTACGTATCATCTCCACACGGCATCAATCTATCAACCATTTGCTAGCCATATTGGCTGTATAGCTCAGTTGACTCCAGAAGCCAGATCTTCCGGACACCCAAAATCTCTAACCGCACTGAATCGTTTGGATGACGTTTTCCTCATTGACGCTAACGTCCAGCCGGTCAGCGCGGTATTCCAATGTGTAGGCCATACCGGGTCGCTTCACCCTGATGGTGCCTGCTCCGCTCTCCTGCTCCAGGGTATCGCCAAGGGTTTCCGTATAGGACGTCCCCACATAGCGATGGACCTGTTCAGCCCCGCAGAGGTCATCCGACTGACTCATGGTAGGCGGCTCGGGGGCCTTGTCCCGCTCGGGTGAGGCCGTGGGGGACGACTGACCAGCACAGCCTGTCAAGATCAGGCCTGCCGCGACGAAGCTCAGGATTCGATACCGCATTCAGGGGCTCCTCCCGTGTGTCCCCGGTCCATCTGATCCGGGGCACGCTAAGAAATGTGTCGCGATCAATTTAACATTCTTCGCTGCTCTCACCATCCGGGCAGCTCATCATGGCCACATGTCCACCGATCCAGGAGGCCACTGTGGCACGACACGCGATGCGGGGGGTGATTCCGCTGCTTTCGATGCTGGCCCTGCCGGCCTGGGCCGGCGTGGAGGTGTTCACGACGGCCGGGCAGCCAGTCGTCAACGTTCCGTCTGATGCGGCGGTCGTCGAGCTCGATGCCCCCGCACGGATGGATGCCCAGTTCTCGACCGACCTACCGGCCGATCGTCAGCAGGCGCGACAGGAAGCCCTACGCCGGCTGCAGTCGTCCGACTGGCAAGCCGAGCGCGAGGCCATGAAGCAAGCTGCCATGGGCACGGCTCGCGCCTGGATGATCGGGGTCGAAAAGGTGCCAGCGGTCGTCGTTGACAGCCAGTACGTCGTCTACGGCGAGGCGGATGTGGCCGCCGCCCTGGCTGAGATCCAGGCCTACCGGAACGCCAACGGAGAGGAGACGAGCCCATGACCGCATCGGCGTGGTTCCTGGATCTCCACCATGAGCTGGGGCAACGGCTCACCCATGTTGGAAAGCGCTCTGCCAACTCCAGCCGCAGTTGGCGATACCTGGTTTTTTCGGCTGTCATGCCGGGCCTCCATTGGCCAGTGGTTGGTTTGGTTGGGGAACCTCTCTCTCGACCAACGGATGCGCCCGGCACCCTCTTCTCCCACCTCCCGAATGGAGGTGACACATGAACCTGACACAACGTCTGCAGGGCGCCGGCCTGGCCACCCTGCTCGCCCTGGTGCTGAGTGTCAGTGGCGTCGCCAACCAGCCGGTACAGGCGGCCGAGATCTCCACCCCTGAGATCGCCGAATCGGCGTTGTCGTCGTCGTGCCTCGACTACCGGGTTATCGGCATCTGCGTCTGGATCACCTGTACCGCGGTCGGCTGCTATACCGAAACGTCCATCAAGGTCACCCACTATGTCCCGGAGTTGGTGGTGTCGGCCTACCAGGAAGTGGGCAAGAATCCTTGGCGTGGCGCACGAGGTATTGTCTCGACCGCCAGTGAACTGGATCTGGTGTCAGACGCCATCGGCAGCGCGACGAACAGCCTGTTCGAGGGAGTGTCCGGCGAGGTGGCTGATGATGTGCCACGAGGGGGAGGGACGTCGACCGAGCGCCATAGCAACAACCACCAGACGGTCCGATTCAAGAACGCTGATGCTGTCGGGCACCCGGCGTTGGCCGCGTTCGATAATCTGAGAGGGTTTATGTGCCGATCCGGGGCAACGCCGTTGGTGCCGTACTATGTGTCCGAAGCGGATTCGACGGCATGGCGAGCGAATATCCCGGAAATGTCCTATCCACAGGCATTGGTGCCCGGGGTGCGTGAATTGGGTCAGGCAGGAGATGTCTGGGGCAACGTATTCCCTCGCAGCGGGTTCGTGACACAGACCAATGACTACAAGGCAGGCGCGCTGGCCGCGCAGCGTGTGGCGGATTTCGTGACCAAGCCGGGACAGCCCCATGTTTACCTGCCGATGCGGCCGCCGCGTGGCGCGGGGTATTGGCCACCCAAGCCGATTCGCGAAGGCGAGGCGTCAACGCACCGGTGGCAGCCCTTGGCCCCTCAGAGGGAGGACAGCTGCGCCGTCTGGCCCGATCGCGGGCCGATGGCCACCTATCGGGATCGTCGAGACGGCAGTGGTGACTACGTGTGGGCGCTCTGGCGTCCGATCACCTGCTGCGAGCGGCGTGGAGCCCGCTTGCTCTATCACACTGGAGGTAAGGGATGGGTCGAATGACACACACCATGACCCGCCTGACGCTGGGCCTCAGCCTGGCCGCGGCGGTGAGTACAGCACAGGCGCAAACCGCTTCGGATGCCCTCTACTACGATATCGGCGGTGCCGCGCCGATCAGCGTCTCCGCGGGGCGTGGCCACGTTCCCTCGGAGCTCAGCATCGGCGCCAGGTGGAACCTCAACGCCACTTGCGGGAATTTCGACATCGGCGCCAGTGTGAGCAACCAACTCAACGGCATCACCAATGGATTCCAGAACCTCATGGGCAATGTTATCCAGAATGCCACCGGGGCGGTGGCGTCACTGCCGGCCATGGTGATCCAACGAGCCAATCCCCAGCTCTATGACCTGCTGCAGAACGGTGTGCTGCAGGGGCGCCTGGACTATGACAAGACCAAGCTGTCGTGCCAGAACATGGCCGAGCAGATGACCGACTTCGCCATGGGGGAGCAATCTCAGCAGGCCGCCAAGGCGGAGAACTGGAAGGCGACCGCCAAGAACACCCAGGACCCTGTCGCTGCTCAGGAAGTCGTCGAGGAACAGGGCGGCAACCAGGGCCGCACCTGGGTGGGGGGTCAGAAGCGCGGAGGAGAAGATCAGGAGCCGATCGAGGTCGTCGAGGACACGGCGATCGCCGGCTACAACCAGCTGCACGGCCGCAGCGACCCCACCAGCACGCAGTCGGTCTCGGGTGGTGGCCAGGGATGGGGCTCCGTGTCCACCAATGACGGTGACTGGCCAGGGGGAGGCAGCTTCAGTAATGCGGCCACGGGTGATTGCCAGGGAGGCATGTGCACGGTCTGGCAGGATCCCCAGGAGGCCGCTGACTGGACCAAATCCGTGATCGGCGAGACCGAGATCCGGACCTGCGATGGCTGCGAAAAGCGACAAGGCCAGGCCGGCACGGGGCTGATGAAAGCCCTCGAGGAGGAGCAGACCACCCTGGCCGAGAATCTCGCTGATCTGGTAAGTGGTAACACGGATCCCACGCCCAGCGCCCTGAATGCGGTGTCCGCTGGACCAGGGCTGTCCGTCTCCCGAGGCGTGATCGAGGCCATGCGCCAGGATCCGGACGCTGAACTGCTCACACAGCGTATGGCCGGCGAAATGGCCCTGTCGCGCACCCTCACTAAGGCCATGTGGGCACGCCGCATGTTACTCGCCGGGGCCAGCGAGCCGGGTATTGCCAACAACGAAGAAGGGGTGACCGAGCTCGAGCGTAAGCTTACGCACCTCGATCGCGATATCGACGCGCTCAAGAGCGAGCTGGAAGTCCGCACCGCGCTGGCTAACAACGCGGCCCAGCTGTCCCTTCAGCGGTCCAGGAATCGCGCACGAGCGCTGGATCGGACTGAAACGCGGATGCCGGACTCGTCCCTCGACAACCGTGGCCGCCCGACGAATGGAGGAAGCGACTGATGGGTTGGCATCCTCGCACCTGGCCGCCGATGCTGGTGGCGGCCATCACCTTCATCCTGGTGGTGCTGCTAAGCGGCGTGATCGTCTCGGTGGGAGCCAGCCTCATGGGCGGCATGACCGCTTACCAGTCGGCCATGGATTCGGCCGCCCCCATGCTGTTGCTTTGGCGTCTCGGCCTATACGGCCTGGGTTTCGTCGTCTGGTGGTACAAATTCCGTCCGCGTGCAGTGGCTAGTCTGCGCCATGACCGAGATGGCGGCCAGGCCGCCTATGCGATGCTGGTCCGCCTCGAGCGGCATGTCCTGATCGTCGTGGCCCTGATCGAGCTCTACAACCTCATCGACTGGTTGGGAGGCGCCTGATGAACGCAACACTGAACGTCACCGATTACATGGAAATGCCGCTGCTGATGATGGCGTGGGTCATCAACAACGGCATCTGGGACGCTTTGTTAGGTACCGGCTTGGCCATCATCCCGTTCATTGCCTTGATCCTGTCGGAGTGGTTCAAGGCGCGGCAGGAAGGGGATGACGAAGGTAACAAGGGGCTGCTGACGATCAATCGCATTGAAGCCAAAATGTACGCGATGATCCTCATTGCCGCCTTCACCTGCATGCCCGTCATGAACCTCAACTTCAATCCAGTGGCCACCGAAGAGATCGAACGTAACGGCACATCATGCAGCGTCGCCGCCATTGGCGAAGGCGAATGGGGTGAGGGCTCCCTCAACATGCTGGATGGTCAATCCGCCCAGATTCCCTTGTGGTGGGCTTTCGTGCATGCCGTATCGAAGGGCATGACCAATGTGGCTATCAGCAAGATCCCTTGTGCGCCGGATCTCCAGGCCATTGCCACGGAAGTCGATCTGGAGGAGATCGAGGACAAAGGCCTGGCTCAGCAATTAGAGGAGTTCAACAGCGTATGCTTCAGTAAAGCGACGGCCAAATACATTTCAGACCACGGTCAAATTGCCCCGAAAGACGGGCATGACACCGCTTGGGCCGGGTCTCGGCACTTCCGGGAAACGTCGGGATATTATGATTCGTTGTATGCCGAGCGGCCAATCGACGGCTTCCCGTTCGATCCTGACCGGGACATGTCACGCTCGAATACTGGCCCCGGGCAGCCGGGCTACCCAACCTGCAAGGAGTGGTGGGAAAACAGCGAAAACGGTCTCTATACCCGTTTGCAGGGCGAGATCAGCGGCATGGACCGCTTTCTGACGGCGCTCAACCAGGGAACCATCAACAAGGATGTGGCCACCGAAGCCATGGTTCGCCGACTGATCAACCCGAAAGAAGGCGTCGCCAACGGCAACCAGGGGGGTGTCACCACCGGGCAATTGCATGGGATCGACGACAATGGCGATCTGCTCGAGGGCGCCGGCGATCTTGCGTCCAATGTGGCGGGGGCAGCCGGCGGCATCTTCGGGGTTATCTTCGGCAAGGTTGGCATGGACATGGTCAAGCAGGCCATGCCCATGGTGCAGTACACCATGCTCATGGCGGTGGTGATCTGCCTGCCCTTCGTACTGACCATCTCCAGCTACAGCTTCAAAGCGGCCGGGATGGCAACCTTTGGGCTGTTCGCGCTGTTCTTCCTGACATTCTGGTTTGAGCTGGCCCGCTGGATGAACGCCAATCTGATCGATCTGCTCTATGCCAGTGAGGGCGCGAAACTGGGGTTCCTGTCGGGGGTGACGAGCATCTATGACAAGAACCTACTGACCTTCGTGAACTGGGCGATGTACTTCATCCTGCCGTCCATCTGGGTGATGGCGTTAGGATGGTCGGGGATGAAGGTAGGTGGCAGTGTCGGGCAATCCCTTTCCGACGGAAGCAAAAGTGCGAAGAGTGCAGGGGACAAAGGAGCAGACATGGCTACGGGCAATTCAAAAGGCAAGTAAGAAGCCTTAGAAGTGACCAGTGGGGCTGCATTATAGCAGCCCCACTCTCCCAAGTAAGTTGGTGCAACTGTCTCAGCGCGACTGCTGATATTATCAGTAGTCAGAAATTTTGTTGCCGTCACAACCGTAGTAGCCGGGCCCCTCTCCTCCTAGCCCTTCACTCCACTCCCCACTTGGTTGCGCACTCCAAGACTTGCTGTCCTCCTTGGAATTCGCAAAGTTGTCCGCGACGTTCAGCACCAAGGTCCAGGCCAGGGAAGCAACACCTGCAACCACCTTCCATAGCAGGCCACCTGCCACACGCCCGCCGGCCTTGGCGGCAGAGGAAGCATCCTCATGGCCCAGCTCGACCGCTTGTCGATCGGCACCTGCTTTCAGCTGCTTCAGTCGTTCCTGGAGTGTCATGACGTACCTCTCGAAAGATACACGTAACCTAGGGTATCAGGGTAGAACGGTGGCGGGAGCCCATCAAGCCCGGGCGAGATGGCGCCTGTGTGCAAAATCTGCCGACCTATCCCCGGCCAAGGCGCCTGGATTGCGCGAGAGAGCGCCTGGTATCAGCGCTCAGCTGCACAGCGAAGTGCCGCAACCCGCTCCAGGGCCAATTCGGAGATGCTAGCGACTTCCTCGTCTGATAGATCGGTCGCGCGAAAGAGGTTGTGTGCGACACGTACCTGACCCTCTTCCCGGCCCTGTTGCCGAAAGATCTCAGGGAAGGACTTGATGGGGCGACGGTCCGACATTAACTAGTCCCTGAATCAACTTCTCGCCGTAATTCTTGGACGTGCGCCAATGACAGACCTGTCGCATTCGCGATCTGCTCATCAGGTAGCGAAGTATCAGCAATCAAGTTACGGGCAGTTTGCACGGCTCGACGCTCTTCACCTACCTCGATGCCCTCTTGCTTGAAGCGTTCGGGCCATTCTCTAATGCGCTCTGCCAACATGGCGTGTACCTCCTGCAGATCCTGTAGGGCACTGATCTCATCGGGATCGAACCCTGGCCACCGGCTGGGTATCAGGACGCGTGTGACCCAGACCGTGAACGCCCGCCGAAGCGAGGCATGTTCGGGTGCCTGCAGCCACTCTGTCAGCCGCTTGAGCACCGTTTCCCACTGCGCCAGATCCTGACCGTGCTCCAACTGGAACAGCGCGCCCACCAGGTTGCGTGTCTCCTCCAGATGATCTTCATTCTGGCAGATTTCCGCCTCATCGAGGAGGAGATAGGGCAACGACGGCCGATAGTGCGACAGTCCACCCGGTATGGGTTCGACCAGGTCGGCGACGTTTTGTGCCGCGGTCCAGCGCTGATCCCCATTATACAGCACGATGGGCAGCACCGGTGGCAGCTTGCCGGCGGGGGTGAAGGCCTTCTGCCGGATCAGATCCTGGTACAGCAGTGCCTCATAGGCCATGACCCTGACAGCCATGTAGCGATCGACGGTGCGCTGGAACTCGATGAGCAGGTACACATAGAGCCACCCCTCTCCCCAACGCACCCGCCAGATGATGTCATCCTCGCGATCACGCAGGTCGTCCGAGACGTAGCTGCCGCTTACCTTCTCCAGAGTGTCGAGGTCCAGCTGGTCGACCCACTCTTCCTGGACGAACTCGGTCAGCAGGTCCCGCACCATCGCCGGCTCAGAGAAAAGGCGCTTGTAGCTGTTGTCGTGATCCGCCACGGGTTATCCCTTCACCGCATCCTTGAGCCCTTGACCCGCCTTGAAGGCAGGCACCTTGGCGGAAGGGATCGTCATCTCCTCGCCGGTCTGCGGATTGCGCCCGGTACGAGCCGCCCGTTCGCGTGTTTCGAAGGTCCCGAAGCCGAGGAGGGTGAGCTTGTCTCCCTGGGACAGTGTCTTGGCCACTGAGTCCGTGAAGGCCGTCAGGCAGCGCTCTGCCTGGGCCTGGGACAGATCAGTGGTGGCGGCGATCTGTTTCACGAGTTCCGACTTGTTCATGGGTAGTCCCTCTCCAGCGTCATGGGGATAGCCGGGCGACAACCGCCCGCAGGAGCAGCCTACTGAGCGTCGAACAAAAATGGCAACCGCAAAGGGTAAAATGGCAAACAAGGGAATGGCGCCCCCAAGGGGAAGGGGCTTACCCGTATAGGGTAGAGGGTGGCAACCCCAAAGGGCGAAAGGGCCAAAGGGAAGATGGGGAAAGGGTAAGCGCTTCCAGCTGAACGCCCGGGGGCTGTCCACCTCAGCCAGCACCGCGTGGTGCAAGCGCTTCACGGCAGGTGCTAACCTAACTAGAGACGGCCCCACGGATGGGGCCGCATCGACGTCGAACGGAGCAAGGATGCCATGGAAATTCTCTTCTATCTGGTTCTCGCTGTCGCGGTCATCGCGTACCTGCGTTCAAAGCGACGGAGAACGCCCACATCGCGATGGCCCCCTGCCGATCAAACGCCGTGGCCAACACAGCAGGAGCGCCGGACTGAGCCACCCCCGACTACTCCTGATCCTCTCGCGTGGCAAAAAGACCAGCTATCACAGGCGGCACTCGCCTCGTACCGGCCTCGCCGCCTGATGAATCGGGAGGAACACCAGGTCTTTCAGGCCACCGAACGGGCCGCTAGGGCGATGCAAGCGGGCCACCGGGTCTTTGCCCAGGTCTCTCTCGGCGAGGTGCTCTCTACGGCGGATGATGAGGCGTATCGAGCCATCAACAGCAAACGTGTCGATGTGCTCGTCACCGATCGTTATGGCAACCCCGTCGCCGCAGTGGAATATCAAGGGTCGGGTCACAACTTGAGCAGTGACACCGGGCTACGCGATGGGATCAAGAAGATTGCCCTGGAGAAGGCAGGGATCCACTACATTGAGGTCCATCCGCCTTTGGATCGTCGCGCCTTGTCGACTCATCTGCTCAATCGGCTGCAGGAACGCGCCAGAGCATCCGGGGGAACAGATTCCCGCAAAGCCACTTCTCAGCAATGGCAGCGACAGTCGCCTCAACCGCGTCAATGAGACAGGAGGTCTACCATGGCCCGTCTACGCCGACTTGTAACGTCTGAAGATTACGTCAAGGCCCCTGAACTCTCGCATCTACCCGGTGCCCCTCCTCAAGGTCTTTCGCAGAGATGTGTGCCTATATATGCCGGAACCGATATGCACGACGACAACCATCGTGAATTTTGTCGAAGCGCTTTATGTGCTCATCCATAATGCGTTCGAATAAGGCGGCTGAATCTGCCGCCGGACGAGTTCAGTCGGATATTTGTTGGTATCCTGGACAGTCCACGGAACCGCTCACTTCTTACCGCATCGTGTAGTTTCATCCGACTCTGGGCGCCGCCAGGATGATCTTTCGATTCGGAAATAAATGGATATGGATTTTATTGATGGCAAGAATTGATCTAGATGTCCCGTATTCTCAAAAGGATGAAGCAAAGTCGCTCGGCGCGCGATGGGATCCGCAGGCGAAGACCTGGTATATCCCTGATGGGGCTGAAGTCGGCCAGCTGGCACGGTGGTTGCCGATACCCAATGACTTCGAGCTAGAACACGAGCCTGAGTTTCTTGTCAGATCGCCCTACTACTACGTGATGGAGTCGTTATCCGATTGCTGGAAATGCAATGCCCTGACACGTGTATTTTCCTTCAAGCTTCCTGAGGAGCACGAAGAGTTTCAGTATATTGAGGACGACGAAGAGGAATTCACGCTCACCAGGGGTTTAGGCGAATGGAAAAGCCACGGCCATCGGGGCACGGTGTCGAACGCTCATAGTCTCTCTCCTCGGGTAGTGAAACAGATGCGTCGGTTCACTGAGAGCTTCAAGTTGGCATACAGCAAAACGGCTGGATCCCGATACTTCATGAATCACTGCCAGCACTGCGGGGCGAAGCTTGGAGACTTTTTCATGCACAGTGAACCGGGTGGAGCCTTCTTTCCAACGTCACCAGAACAAGCCAACAAAATGATCCTCTTCAGGATCAATGAAAAGTTTGATGCGAATTGCGATATAAGGTATGCAACAGACGACTTTATGGACTACATGCAGATTGGGGGTGAGTGAACCTCATGGGCAGCAGGTTGTCACCTTCCGCGAAGGGGCGGAACTGAATGATTCCCTCTCTCGATCCTGGAAGTGGCAGTTTCGATCATGCTGCACTTCAGAGGAGTACAATAGGTTGGACAATCTGGGACAGGCCCTCGTGCGCGAAACACTAGAACTGCCACAGCTCTGGGAAAACACCAAGTACGTGTCGTGGCCACATAGTCACGACAACCCCGTCGTGCGTATCCCGCGCCCTTCCGGCCAGCCGGAGTCACGATCGATTGCCCGTCAGCCGTCCGAGTACGACACATTCCTGCGCTGCCTGGAATACCGTGACCAGCGTGGCCCTGAGATCTGGGGCGAACAGCGCTGGGAGGAACTGCTCCACGTGCCAAAGCGCTCGGTTGCCAAGCATCGCCTATTACCCGCGGGCCCCATCACGGGCGTTTTCCACTACGAGCGGCCCAATGGCACGACCGTCTGGATCGCCACCTGGTACGAACGACGACCGAATGGCCGCTCGCACAAGCGCAGTCTGCATTTCAGCTACGGCACCCCGAAATCGCGATATGCCACTTCCGAGCAGGCCGAAGCGGCCGCGATCGAAAAGCGACAGCAGGAAGAGGCACGCTGGTACAGTACCCTTGGAGCCGGAGAGACCCGGATCGCGAACCGGTAGCGTTTTCCACCACCCGCCAACAACTGTCTGGCTTCTAGCTGAAAACCGGACAGTTCCACCGAACAGGAGGCATACAGGCCATGTCAGACGCGGGGTCGATATCAGCGGTCGATGACCTCCCAACCACTGAAACCCGGACAGTTCGAAATCGGAAGGCCAATGACGGCCAGCGAGGTCGTCAACACCTGACCCGGGATGAGGTTCATCGGTTGATGCGTGGGGCAATGCGTCATCAACGTCACGGACGGCGCGATGCACTGATGATTCGGCTCGCCTTCGAACATGGTCTGAGGGTCTCGGAGCTGGTGGCCCTGCGTTGGTCGGCCATCGACCTAGTCACGCATGAGCTGCGTGTCACCCGCATCAAGGGCAGTCTCGATGGTACGCACCCTCTTCAAGGCAGCACGGTGCGCGCGCTGAAACGCTACCAGCGACAAGACGGGCGTTCGTCGGGCCTGGTGTTCGTCAACGAACGGGGGGCGCCGGTCAGCGTCGATGGCTTCCGGCGCATGCTGCACCGGCTCAGTGAACAGGTCCTGGGCGTGAAGTGGCATCCTCATGCCCTCCGGCACGCTTGCGGTGTGCACCTGATCAACAGCGGCGTGGATCTGCGGATCGTCCAGCAGTACCTGGGGCATGCCAATATCCAGAATACCGTGGCCTACACAGCCCTGACTGGCCGGCCGTTCGAGCGGCTCGTCTTCTAAGCTCAATGCCGCTTGACAGCCATCGCCACCTCGCTAGCATGAGAGGGGCAAGCTCGCTGTTTTCGGACAGCCCGGACGGTCTCACCGGCCCCAACGAGACGCCCTTACCCAAACTCGCCGCGCCTCCAGTGTGCGAGTGCCGCTCCGGCGGTTGGAGGCAGCTTTCCATATGACGTCCTACCCACTCGGGGGAATCACTTCCCCGATGGGGATGGTGGTCTCCCGAGCATCGCGATGCCCAAAGGAGAATCACCATGACGACCTCAACTCAAGCTCAGACCACCTTCTTCAACCTCCACGTCGAAGGGGTTGGCTATCTTAATCGCATCCGCACTGTGGATCCGAAACGCGGTGACGCGTTTCTGGCCTGCAACATCAACGCCCTAAACGGGCCGGCGGATGACGTCAGCTATACGCGTTTCGATTGCCGTGTAAGCGGCCAGGAAGCGCAAAAACTGGTTCGCAAGTGCCAGCAAGCTGTGGACATGAAGCGTAAAGTCCTGATCGGCTTCAAACTGGGCGATCTCTGGACGGACACGTTTGTTTACCAGAAAGGCGATCGCCAGGGTGAAACCGGTGTCAGCCTGAAAGGCCGGCTACTGCTGGTGAAGTGGATCAAGATCGACGGCGATACGGTCTATCAGCGTGAAGCCCCGGCTTCCGACAACGCTGACACACCGGCGCCACAAGCTGACCATGCCAATGCGACCCCGTCGCAAGAGGTACCAGCACCGACTCAGCCCAACGGCTATGCCGCGGCTCAGTCCGGTGAATCGGCCGGCTCTTTCGAGACGCCGGCGGCTGCCTCGCTCTAACCTTTCCAATCCACTGACCCGCCTGGGGAGACATCTCCCCAGCGGGCGGTGTCTCCCTTCCGCATTGGGAGACACTGATGGAAACCTCTATCTACGACGCCATGCGTCATGCCGACCTGATCGTCGGCCATCATGAATCCGATCTCTACGTTCGCGACACGCGTCTGGCGCGTAAGCTCCTCGAGGAGCTGCGAGCGCGTGGCGTGACATTCACGGTCATCCCCTTCGTTTCAGAAACGGGTGAGGGGCCGTGTCTGGAGATACCTTTTGCCTACGATCCCTACTGGGAACGTCAAGGCGAGCGACAATAATCAGATGAAGCGGGGCGGGCGTCACTGGCGCCGCCTCTTTCTTACGACCCTGCCCAGGGAGGCCATTCTCCCTGGGAGGGTGTCGTCCCTGGGTCATGTATCCGCCCCTCCGAGGGCTCGACTTACGGGAGACATCCATGACTCAGTCCATATTCCTCAGCGATCTCGACTGGTACGGCGTCGACGTCTGGAACCGTCCGGTTTGGCAGCACAGAGGCACAGGCGCTCAATACTGCCTGGTCGACGAGCTCTACGATCCGGATGACCCACAAGTGCGATTCAAGGCTATGGAGCGACTTGTCGCATTCAAGGCCAGTCTGTATGTGAAGGAAGGTGAACCCAGCCATCCCGTGCACTACTGTCGCCGACCCGGTCATGTGCGCTGCACCAAGGCACCGGCTGGACAAGACGGCTTCACGCAGGGCGGCCTTTATGAGGTTTACCCTGCATCAACAAGTACGACGTGTTGGGTCTTGCCGCATCTATTTGAGGTTCGGGACAACCTGGGCCACTGGCGGCACATGGACTTTCGACAGTTGACGTTCATCACATCGAAGGGACGTGTGCTGTTTAGCCAGGTTGAAACCTGACGTCTTGATACAGGGCCTGTCATATCGACAGGCCATCCACCCCCTGGGGAAGTTATCTCCCCCAGAGGAAGGTGCTTCCCCTTTCTTTGTCCATGAGAGGAGAAGCATCATGAACCGTACAATCTATTCGCCGAATCACCGACTACGCCTGCGTGTCAAGCACGACCCGGTTCCCGAGAATCCTCGTGACTGGAACACCTTCGGCTCGATGGTGTGTTGGCACAGCCGGTACAACCTCGGAGACGAGCAACCTGGCCAGTCCCCGGATGATTTTCTGCTATGCCTGGCTGAGGAGTTTGATCCGGGCATCGAGCAGCAGATCGAAGCATATGCCGATGAGATGTGGGTTCGGCTGAAGCTGAACTCAGACTGGAGGAATGACGAAGCCCGTTTACGTGCTCACGCTGCGTGGGTGCAGTCCTTCCAGGCTGAACAGGTCGACGCCGCTCTTGCCGGCAATGTTTTCTGGCTACCGCTGTACCTCTATGAACACAGTGGACTAACCATGCGCCCAGGCCCCTTTTCCTGTCCCTGGGACAGTGGTCAAGTTGGCCTAATCTACGTGACGAAGCAGCATGCCAACCAGGTGCTACCCAAGCTCAAGTGGGAAACCCAAGTCGAATGGGAGCAACGCATCAACGGGCTCCTTCGTGTCGAAGTCGCGGACTATGATCAGTTCCTGACGGGAGAGGTCTATGGCTACCTGCTGGAATCCCTCGATGTCGAGCGGATGAAGGTTGACGAAACCCCGGAGGACTTCGATGACGAGCCCTTCATGTGGCGTCTCGAAGACAGCGGCTGGGGGTTCATCGGCGACGACCTACGAACCAACGGGATGCTGGATCATCTGGAATCGCCGCTCAAGGATTGGGTCAGCCAGGCCCTCTAGCATCGGCCAACGTCATCTCAGCCGCCCTACGGGGCGGCTTTTTTTATGGCGTCTCGACTGCCTTGACACCCTTCGCCACCTCGCTAGCATGAGAGGGGTAAGCTCGCTGTTTTCGGACAGCCCGGACGGTCTCACCGGTGCCAACGAGACGCCCTTACCCAAACTCGCCGCGCCTCCAGTGTGCGAGTGCCGCTTTAGCGGTCGGAGGCTGCCTACCAAACCGGCCTGAATGGCCCTTGAACCCGCATGGGAGACATCCTCCCGTGACGGGCGTGGTGTTTCTCATGGATCTGTCCCACATCCAGAGGAGAATCACCATGAGTGCCATCCGTTCTATCTACAAAATGCCGTATGGCCGACTTGTGCTGGCCATTATCGGTCTGGAGTTGATTACCTTGTTGTTGGATCCCGAATTGGTGGTCTTCCAGCTGATCTTGCTGCTGATCGTTTACTTGATCATTCCCAGCAAGTCCGCCAATCGAAGGAAATCTGGCCAGCGATCCGCCGACAAGGAAGAGACACCTACAGGCGGCGAGATCGTCGACCTGGGCCAGGCGCCGTATCAACACCAGCCGGGCAACCGCGCGAGCTACTTCATCACGCTGCGACAACGTGACCAGGAACACACCCTATGGGGCGTGGATCTGGCTCGCGTGGTGGAGGAACACGCGCTGACGTCAGGTGATTGCGTGACGCTGACCTGCCTGGGCCGTCAGCCAGTGAAGGTCAAGGACCGGAACGGGCGGTTCAAGCAGATGCATCGCAACACCTGGACCGCCACGGTTCACTCACGTTGCTACCAGGATCCTGCGGCTCATGCCGCCTGATCCGTAGCGCGACTGAAAACCCACCCACACGGGGAGCATGCTTCCCGTGTGGAGGCTTGCCCCTGTGTTTACGCATACAGGAGTAAGCCTATGAAATATCGAAAGAAAATATTTGACGCGGTATTGCGTGCTACACTTGATGTAGTGGATCGATCGGCTACCACCATGGCTGCTGCATGCGTAGTAGCAGCGTTTCTGGGAACCGTCATCCAGCCCGACAAGGTCACGGCCGCTTCGGTGGGAGCTTCAGTCTTCTTTCTGATGGCCCTTATCGCTAGCACGCTGAAAAACCTACTCAATGAGGAGGACTCATGAATAACATGGCTCCGTTCTTCATCGGTATATCGCCAATCCTCATCATCATGACGGGGATCATAGGTGTGGCCGCCGTGACGCTTTACCGCCGACACAAACGCCACAATCACCATTAACCACAAGAACGCCCCATCGAGGGCGTTCTTTCATAGGCCACTCTCGGGAGGCTGATGCCCAATGAGTGATGCTGCTAAGTTCGCCATTGTCATGGCCCCATATGTCATTGGATCTTCGCTTGTCCTGTGCGGTGTCTTCTATGCGATCCACCGCGAAGAGAAGCGGCGCAGGACGTTGCGAAAGCGTTAAAAGTCGATCCGGCACCGCCTTGACACCCTCATCTGCCTCACTAGCATGAGAGAGGCAAGCTCGCTGTTTTCGGACAGCCCGGACGGTCTCACCGGCCCCAACGAGACGCCCTTACCCAAACTCGTCGCGCCTCCAGTGTGCGAGTGCCGCTCCGGCGGTCGGAGGCACCCTACCAGCCAGGCCTCAACGGCCTTATCAACCCGCCATGGGAGACATCCTCCCATGACGGGCGCGGTGTATTCCCTATGGCCCGTTTCACGATGGAGTTGAACCATGGGATACACGCACTATTTCACGCAGAAGCGTGCAGCTAGCAATGCCGAGTGGGCGGCCATCACGGCCGATTTCCGAAAACTCTATGAGGGTGGCCATCTGCCCTTAATACGGTTTGAGGATAACCATGCGGCCCACCCGGAAATCAGCTGCGATCTGATTCGCTTCAATGGCCCAGGAAGCGATGGCCATGAGCCGATGCTCCTGGTGATCGACGGCGAAGGCTTCGAGTTCTGCAAGACCGCTCAGAAGCCATATGACCTGGCGGTGGTGGCCTTATTGATCCTCGCTCATTACCACGCCCCCGAGGTATGGGACATCACGAGTGATGGGTATAAGGCGGACTGGCAGCCAGGCCTGGATATCATCCAACGCCAGTTGTATACGGATGCTTGTCTGCCTCCGGCGATCATCCAGGATGATCCCTATGCGGAATGGCAGCCGGCGCTGGCAGTTGTCCGCGGCCAACGCTAACGACGCACGACCCGCCATCTGACCACTGAGGTCAGGGGCATCTTCATTGACTCACCCCCAGGGGAAGCGACCTTCCCCTGGGGAAGGTGCTTCCCCTTTTTTCACTAAGGAGAAGCACCATGAACACGAACTGTCTCCAGGGCGTAATGTGCCCTCAGTGTGGATACACCGAATCGTTCTCCATCATGCTCGACTGCGCCGGTGTGGTCACCGATGACGGCCTGGTGGAGACCACCCATCCCACCTGGGACGATTCCAGTCGGATCACCTGCGATGGGTGTGAACACGATGGACGTATTGGCGAGTTCAGGCAGCCGGCGTTCTACGTGACCTTCGATACGGTCACAGAGGCATCGGCCGAGACGGGCGAGCATGCGCGTTCCGGCTGGTGGGAACCTGGCGGTTGGCTGCTCGAGGGGGCCGATAATAAGCCTCTTGAGCCTGCCTACCTGTTCGATCCTGACGATGTAGATGACGACGATCACGAGTACCTCGATGAGGCGATCGTCGAGTGGGCCCTAGCCTTGCTCCAGCGTGAGGGGGCCATGCATCCCAACTGTGAACCGAGCGACAACGCGACATGGTGGGGCACCGAGGGCAACGAGATGCTCGACTTCGCCTCCGGCGAGACCATCCGCAAGTCGTTTCACTTTCACGGCTTCAGTGTTCAGCTGCGTCGTCGAGTGAATGCTCGCATGGCCAAGGAGGACTGACCATGCCGACACTACACCTGACAGACAAGCAGTTCGGCGCCCTCAAGGTCCTCGTGGACCGGGGTGTCGAGGAGCTGGCCAGCTATCTCCAGGAGGGTGACCCTCGCATGGACGGTTACAGTGACGAGGAAGTCGCTGATCTACGCCGTCTTGAGGCACATGATGCCGACGAGGTCCGAGCGTTGCTGGATGCCGTTGGCATGACATGATCCCTCTGGGATCCTTTCATCCGCCCCATCATGCTACGGCATGGTGGGGCGTTTTACGGCCTGCTGGCTTGCGCTTGACAGCCATCGCCACCTCACTAGCATGAGAGAGGCAAGCTCGCTGTTTTCGGACAGCCCGGACGGTCTCACCGGCCCCAACGAGACGCCCTTTACCCAAACTCGCCGCGCCTCCAGTGTGCGAGTGCCGCACCGGCGGTCGGAGGCACCCTACCAGCCAGGCCTCAACGGCCTTATTTACCCGCCATGGGAGACACTCTCCCATGACGGGCATGGTGTTTCTCATGGATCCCTTTCCGCATCCAGAGGAGAAACACCATGCATTCAGTCGATGTGACGCTGACGTCCCGGAAGCAAGGCTTCGGCGACCACGAAGTTCGTCTGTCCTCCCGCCTGTATCGGGATTGCGTCGCGATCAGCCCAATGCTGGCCGACCACTGGGGGATCTACGAGCTCGATCGAGTCGACCACCTGCTCCAGGAAGCCGCCAAAGCGCTGTCAGCCTATCCCGTCGGTACGCGATCGGCGTGTTTCACCCACTTCCGGCTACCACCGGAGATGGATGAGCAACTGCCGCTGGCCATCACCATCGAGGCGTTCGTCATCGAACGCCGTGACGGGGATCCGTACCTGCTACTCGCCCAACGTGGCGAAGCGCACGTCGCCTACGCGGCGTAACTTGCTCCACGCCCAACGCCGTCGTCTCGACCGCGTTGGGCATTACTTTTTCCACCCAGCCGGGGAAGTCGCCTTCCCCGCCGGGGCTGTGCGCTTCCCCTTTTTGTTTCGAGGAGAAGCGACATGGCCGATATCTATCAAGCCGTGACCGACCGTATCGTGGCACAGCTGGAACAGGGCACCATCCCCTGGGTGAAGCCCTGGAACAGTTCAGGCAAACCGGATCCGGCCCTGACGCCCCGCAATGCGGTTACCGGCCGCCCCTACAACGGCATCAACGTCGTGCTGTTATGGTCGGCCGCGGCGGAAAACGGCTATACGCAAGACCGCTGGCTCACCTTCAAGCAAGCCAAGGAGGCCGGCGGCAGCGTCAAGAAAGGCGAGCAATCGACACTCGCCTGCTTCTACAAGCCGATGAAGAAGCCCAAGCTCGATAATGACGGCAACCAGGAGCTGGACGAGGAGGGCAATCCCAAGGAAGAGCGTTTCGCTATCCTTCGTGGGTTCAACCTCTTCAACATCGACCAGTGTGAAGGGTTGCCGGACGAGCTCACTGCGCCGGGGTCTTCCTCTGAGGTGGCCTTCTCGCCTCATGACGAGGCGGAGCATGTGATGGCGTCCAGTGGCGTGGCGATCGAGCACGTCGAAGGCAACAAGGCCTTCTACACGCCGGCCCTGGACCGGATTCGGCTACCGGCACGCCACCAGTTCGACCTGGCCGAGCGCTACTACAGCACGGCCCTGCACGAACTGGTGCATTCCACCGGCCACCAAAAGCGACTGGCTCGAGAGGGCATCGTCGCCTTTGATGGCTTTGGATCGCCGTCCTACGCGCGAGAAGAGCTGGTCGCGGAGCTGGGCATGGCCTATCTCTGCGGGCATCTCGGTATTGCCGGTGAGCTTCAGGACGCCAGTTACATCGCGAACTGGATCGCCGTTCTGCGCGAGGACAAGCGAGCCATCTTCAACGCCTCGGGCCATGCCCGGAAGGCGGCCGAGTTCCTCCTGGAGCGGGCGGAAGTCCAGCCCCGGCAGGAGGCCTCATCCGGTCGACAATGTGCGTAATGACAAGGCCTGGGGATTCCCTCAGGCCTTGTCAATTTGATAGCTTGAATCGGACATACGGGAGTTGCACTCAGAAGTTGCGGTCACCCCGGATACTTATTTTCATGGAAGGAGATGAAGGATGGACCTCGACGCCCTGCTGACGTTTCTGCCGGCTTGCTTTGCACTCAATATGGCTTTCGGGCCCAACAATCTCATGGCCATGACCAATGCCGCCCGTCGGGGGTTGGGCATCGCCGTCAGCGCTTCCTTGGGACGAGTTATCGCATTCGTGCCCATGATCACCATTGCGGGCATCGGATTGGGTGCGGTTCTGCAGACGTCGGCTTGGCTGTTCCTCGCCATCAAATGGCTGGGGGCTGCTTACCTGATCTGGCTGGGCGTCAAGCTACTGCGAACGCCCGCCCCTCAGGCGGATCAGGAATCCATGTCTGCCTTGTCCTGGTGGAGACTGGCACGCCAGGAGTTCGTAGTGGCAGCGGGCAACCCCAAGGCGATCCTGATATTCACCGCCTTCTTCCCACAATTCGTAGATCCTGCTCATTATACCGCTAGCTTTGCTCTGGTCGGTGCCATCTTCCTTGTCCTCGAGATAGTGGCCGTAGCGCTCTATGCGACATTAGGACTCGGGCTGGGGAGATGGCTGAGTAACCGGATACTCCCTTGGTTCAACCGCGTCAGCGGTGTCGCGATGATGGGATTCGGGGCTATGCTGGCATTCATGAAACGCCCTAGTCTCGAGGGTTGATTTCTGTCGGTGCCACCGATATGTCGCGATAGCAGCGAAGGCACGCTTCTTCCAAATAAACGTATTCGCGAATCGTTTATCGATGGAATCCACACCCCGGCAGGAGGCCTCACTCGGTCGATAATGTGCGTAACGACAAGGCCTGGGGATTCCCAGACCTTTTCTTGTCAATGGCGCATTCCGTATACTGCCTATCAATAGTATGCCGTGAAGAGGACATCGAGCGGCGCCACACCCTACCCCCGACATGGTGAATATGGAGGTTCTCCCATGCTTAGACTCCCCCAGACCCTGACATTCATGGCCTTGGCGCTTCTGTTGATCGCTTGCAGTGCTTCGGCTGACACACCAGAAGAGACGATCAAGGCCTTCTACAAGACGATTGCGGCCAACGATGTTGAAGGCGCCATCGACTACATCTCCCTGGTGGACGTCAAGGAATCAGAGATGACACAAGCCAGGGGCAAGCTCCAGATGATGGTGGGTAACTTCCACTCAAAAGCCGAGAAGCGTGGTGGTTTGGCAAGCGTCGAGGTCCTAGCGGTATCGCGAAACGAGGATGGCACAGAGGCCGATGTCGACGTGAGACTCACTTACGGCAACGGGGATACGCAGGAGAATCAGGATAACCTGATCAAAGAAGATGGTGACTGGAAACTCAGCATCTGAGTATGCCGCTCGCGATTTGTCTGGGAGTTGCCTGGATACTGCTGTCCATCACGCCGTGTTGGGGCAGCCCGCCATCAGCTGGTGATCTGGTATTCCGTCAGGGTACCGAACCGATCAGCGATGCCGTGATGGCCTTGGATCAAGGAGGCTATAGCCATGTTGGCCTCCTTGTTGGCCAGCCCAACGAGTGGCAGATATTGCATGCGGTGCCTGATGACGGTGTCACCCTCGAGCCACTTGCCGAGTTCACCGCCCCCGACAACGCGTCGCACTACGCTGTCCTCCAGGTCGACGCAACACCTGTTCAGCGAAGCAACGCTATTGCCTATGCCTTCTCGCGCCTCGGGCTCCCCTTCAAGATCCTTCCCGCCGATGCCTCCCGTGGCAGTGGGATCTATTGTACCCTACTGATTCATGATGCCTGGGCCGCCGCCGGGCTTGACCTTCAAGCCCCCTTCAAGAACATCAATATGCCTTTGGCTCGGGGGCGTTATTTGTTGCCGAGTGGCTTGATGGATTCCCCGGTATTACATTCGTTCACGACTTGCCCATGAGGGAGCCCTAACTGGATCGCCGTGCTGCGCGAGGACAAGTGAGCCATCTTCAACGAACGAGAGATCCCCGACAGGAGCAGAGCGCGATGCTCTGGTCTCGGCTGCGTGACCTGGCGGCATATCCGCTCCTGGATCACTAGTGACCGACGATCGTGCAATTGCTCCTCGAGCATGAAGCCATCCGCATGCTCGACCAGACGTCCGAGCGTCTGTCCGGCGTCTGGATCGATCTTTCGCTGGCTTCGGCTCAGGAGGCGATTGGCCACCGCATTCAGTCCGGTGAATTCACCATCCAATAATCCAGAAGGCCACCATGACTCTAATGTTTCCACGCCTGGCGCGCAACTTCGCCAAAAATGGCTATTACCCAACCGATGAGGCCACGCTCGAGCGTGTGCTGAATGCACTGTAGACGTCCCATGATCAGCGGGTGCGCATATGATCTTATTGTCAATTAAAGAAGCGATTAACAACAAATGACGAAATGATTAAAAAGAAAGAACAGGCTGTAAGCGAAATAAGAGGGGTGAAGCTTTGAGATATTCCTCCCCATATAGCTCCGCCTAACGCCATCGCTCCATACATCGATACTAGATTTATCGCAAGGACCTTTGCACGCAAACTAAAATTCGATATAATTTGAGCTTTAGCATTTATAGTCGCTATGTGCCAAGGTGTCAATATTCCAAATAAAGTTACAGCAACATAAATCCAATAACTGCCAACAAAATATGGGGTAACCAAACTTATCAATGAAAATCCCAACATTGATAGTGCCATAAGACTTTTTCCAGTCATCTTATCTCTAAGTGGTGGAGCCACTAGGGCTCCCAATACCGCGCCTCCCCCAGCAAGAGCCATAATTGAACCATAGTCACGCGCCTGAAATCCTGACTGGGACATTAGAACTGGGAGAAGACTCCAAAACCCACTTATAGAAAAAAAGGTAATAACTGTAACAACAATTAAGCTCTGAACCTCCCCAGACCTAACCACATCAATATAAGACTTAACAAACCCTTCTCGGCTTATTCCAGGGGATGGTTCATAGCTTCTCCACTTAAATAAGACTACTGCTAGGGGTAGCAACAAAATAGCATTTATCGCAAAAACAAACTTCACTCCAAACACACTCATTACAATCCCGGCAAAACCGGGTCCAAGCGACCTCCCCATATTGAAGCTTAAACCATTCAACAACGCCGCATTCTTAATATCTTCTCGAGGAATAGAAGTTGACACTGCCGCTTGCCAAGCTGGCCAAATCATAGCCGAGAAACAATTAAAAATAAACAAAAAAAATAACAAGTTAACTGGTGCTACGGGGAAAAATAATAAATAAGTTGCAATATAAACAACCACAGTGGCAATACAGCCTAATATAGCAGACAATAAGTAACTTGATTTTCTATATGAATCCGCAAAATACCCCGCCAATAGCGATAAACAAAAGACAGGAAGGGTTGAAAAGGTTTGTGTTAGTCCAACAAGGAGGTCTGAATCTGTTATTTTTGTCATATGCCAGGCCGCCGCTGTTGTTGTCATCCACATTCCAATATGCATTAGTATATTTGAAAACAACAACTTTCTATAAAAGCAATGGCGCAATGGCATGAAAATTTGACTGTTAAACAGTAACATACTACGCATCGGCTATCTATAAATATACGTTAGAGGCAGAAAGCACTTACCCCACAAAAGAAGGGTTAGTTTTATCGAAAACAACACTGGAATTACTGCCCTAAAAATAAACTTGTCGAGAAAAATTGCATAAAAGTCAATATTAAAAATCAGGAACTGCTCTTAACGCTTTTAGGCTAAGGCTACAATTTCTTCCTCAAATTCCTCAAGCTTGCGTTTTAAGTCATTATTATTTTCACCTCCTGCTATTGCAACGCCGGCGAC
Source organism: Halomonas sabkhae (assembly GCF_030409265.1). NCBI lineage: Bacteria > Pseudomonadati > Pseudomonadota > Gammaproteobacteria > Oceanospirillales > Halomonadaceae > Halomonas > Halomonas sabkhae. The sequence goes on along the minus strand of NZ_JAUFPM010000012.1, from coordinate 73,903 downwards.
ATCGGCTGAGGAAAAAGCTTCCGATCTTCTCTTTTTTTCCGGCTTGTAACTGATCACCTTCTCTGCTCGTAAACTTAAAGAGGAGGAAGCCAAATCTTGTAAAGAAACTCCAAATGGGATCGTAATCCATCCAAATACTTTCTCCTTAGGTCTGCATGGTGTTATTTTACTGGATTGATTAATTTCTGCATCCATGAGATCGTAGAACGTTTTTCGACCATATCGAGCATCCAAACAATCAATAATCCCAGTTCCACCAGGCCGGCAAGCGATTTCGCAAAAATAGACTCCACGAGAGTTTACAAAATATTCTGCATGGAAATAATAGTTTTTAGTTTCGCTTTCAGCCAAACAAAGCCTTTTTATTCCATCCAAAAACTTTTTGTTTTCACTTTTTAGTAGAGAAGATAACTCATTGTTTTCTCCCACCTGAGCTCCGCCCAGAAGTCCACCTTCTTCATAGTGCATCGGTACTGACAAATACTCACTCACCTCCTGCATGAATATGTCGCCATGTAAAACCAAACCATCCACATGATACATCTTTCCTTCAACAAACTCTTCAGCTACAAGACTCAAGTCTTTATAGAACTTCTGTTCCTCAATTTCTTTCAAAATTTTTTCTAATTGCTTTTGGTTTTCTATCTTACACACATCAACAGCTCCTCCTCCATATCTTGGCTTTAACATCATTGGGAACCCAATGATGTTAGCTGCCAAACAAACTTGATCTACTGAATTTATTTCTAAAACCTTAGGAGTTTTTAAACCTTCCGCATTAGCAAATGCTTTCATTTTATATTTATCACGGAACAACAGAGACTCTTCAATTGAAAGGCCAGGGACGTTCAGGTGTTCTCTTAAATTCGCCGCTCTAACAATATCAATCTCAGACAAAGCTATTATTCTGTGCCAATACCCCTCTCCTTTGCTCGCAATATGTGCTGTCGGCCACGTATTAGTATCATAATTACTTACCATATAAGCTTTTTGAAGCGGACTGTCAAATAGCTCCTCAGCTTGATTGCAAATGACTTTTTTTTCATGTAAAAAAATCGTCAAATCTTGGCTTGATAGTTTATTAAAGGGGAATAAATCTAGCGGCTGCCTAAGGAAAACAGCAATATTTTTACTCATAACAGCCCCCGATATTCGGAAATTCCAAGCATAAGATTTAAGTTTTGGACTGCGGTAGTTGCAGCCCCTTTTCGAAGATTATCCATTGCGAGAGTTACTTGGACTGTATCCGAACTTCCCGAAACAAATATATCTGCAAAATTTCTTCTGGCGTTCAAATTTGCTGAAAGCCTTTCGGCTCTCAGCGAATTTTCACTGAAAGAGTTGTTGACTTTAACTAAAGAGCTATTTGAATAATGGGACTTAAGAATTTCAAAACACTTATCGTGGATACTGCATTTTGGTACTATTTGGCTCCTGTGGAACCCAACAGAAAGGCATAGTCCTCGGTAATAATTACCAACTGCGGGCATAAATATTGGGCTTTTTTCTAGGCCACTGCGGAGACGCATCTCCTCCAGATGCTTGTGGTTAGATTGTAAATTATAGAGTTCTACTCCAATACCTTCGCTACAATTTTTTGAATTCAGAGCTTCGTACTTCTCAATCATTTCCTTACCGCCACCACTGTACCCCGTTTGTGATGCGGCAGTAACTATACACTGCTTTCTTATAAACTCAGCATCGATTAAAGGCTTTATAGCCAGAATAAATGCGCTTGCATGGCAACCAACATTCGCCACACGTTTTGATTCCGCAATTTCCTTTCTCGCCGTTTCACTTAGCTCTGGAAGTCCATACGTCCACCCTGAGTCAAGACGGAATTGAGAGCTCGTATCTATTAATGGCTTGTCATTAAGATCATCATCATTTTTTACTTTTGACATTATTTCTTTGGACGCTACATTTGGCAAGCATAATATTGTGGCGTCAGAGCCCTTCATTAACTCGATACGCTCTTCAATAGAAGAGGATCGTGTCGATTTCGATAGTTTTAAAACCTCAAGATCATTTCTTGGAGATAACAGATCATCTATCTCAAGACCAGCTGTTCCATGATATCCGTCAATATAAATTTTTTTGACCATCTCTAGCTTCCATCAGATAGTTGTAAAAAGGTAATGAATACTCATATGCATATTGTGATTTATAGCTTTTGAAAACTCCAGAATCACAACGTGTGCCTCTCTCAAAACGAGATGTTCTAGCTGCTCTTTTATGCCATTCGATTCGGTCAAACCATTCTTCACGAGCCCCGACTCCCCAGTTTAAGTCTGAAGCCTCAAACTGGCAACCGATAGATGAAAAAAACCTTTCACATGTTAAAATCGGACTCGTCTCTAGATCATCTGCATCCATAACAATTTTTGGCGCCATCCCATGCTCCCTCATTTGACAGTATAACAAATAGAGGCTATCGAATCCAGCTTGAACAAACTTATATCCATTAGAGACTTCCTCCAAACTTTTTATTGATTTGGCGGGACTTCTTACAAGAAATGAATGAGTTGCATCAATTTGGCTAATTTTTGAAAAGAAAGGAAGGCCGTGAAACCCCATTTCTTTTATCAAAACATTTTCTTCATTATTTGCATCATCAATTTTTCCAACAAAATCTTCATAGACGTTACCTATGCGTGAGCCTTGTGTTTTTTCAAAATTTTTGTAATGGTCTAAAAACGGTTCGCTTATAACGGTAAATCCTTTTTTGTGGCTAACCATTTTTTCAAACGCCGTTGACAAAGACCTTGGTACACACCATAAAAAATGAATTTTCATGCCATCCCCCGTCCTTAAGGTTTATACATCCTGCTTGTCTGGTATAAAATAGTAATCCCACCAAGATTCAGGCTTTTCGTCTGGAGGGCCTACTATACTATGCAGAGGGCTTCCATCGAATTTCACAACCCTGTCTCGAATCTTTTTCCTAGCAATGGTTCCAGATTTTGTTCCTGCCTCGTACCCTTGGAAGACTTCTCTTGGCTGGAAGAGTACGATCGGGAAATCAGAAAGAAAACGACTAGGAGTGTTTTTATAAAAAGGCCCTGTCACAAGAACAAAATAAGGCTCACCTTCAAAGAAAAATTCTTTAGAAGACGAGGCAACTTGTTTTTTTGGAAAAGTGTCCAATGCTTCCAAAGCAGACCATAGGTCATCCTTGAGCCTATCTCTGTCACTGTAGATATCACCACCTAATGTAATAGCAAGGTTATAATCGCTTTTACACTCAAGGGAACGAAAATTATTAAAGGCTTTCAGCCCACTTTCCACAGCACATTTGGTTACCTGCTTCTCTATATAAAAAAAACGCAACTTGATGTTTTTTTTTGCGGAGACGCCAAAAAAACATGGGAACTCAGGGTTACTTAAGGTTTCTAATAATTGGCTGCAAGCTCTCTCGTGCCATTCTGGTATGTTCTCGCCACTCTCATTTAGCTCATTTAGTGTCAGGTTTTTCATCGTAGACATTCTTCAAAACTCACATGAAAAAAATCGTATAGCCCTAGCTTCCTATAGTCATGTTTGGAAGAAGGGGCGTAACACCATATGTCCGCAGGGGCTTTGCTATATCTAGCTCCTATATCTTTATCTATCAGTATATTCAGCTCATCATGCGCGTAAGGACGAGGAACTCATTCAATGCCTGCTGGTGAAATTGTGAAATATGTGAATATGAGCGCAATGCGATATTGGCTATAGCTTATGTAGGAAATTTGCCATCCCCCCCTATCCATGCCAGTTCCTTCTTGTAGGTAAAAAAATTATTAATGTCACTCGACCGCTCGGTAAGCGGCTAATTGATACCTGATTCGACTTTCCATCGGCATTTTTATGCCTACATGAAATTTAATCCTGCTACCGGCACAGCCGTGTTCTCCAGCCTCCGTGGGGCCGGTCTGACAAGTGACTGGGTCCTGATGTTGTTGAGTGTCAGGCCAGGACCTTCTCCGGCGGCCAGTCGAACTTACTGAGGTTGGTGACCAGAAAGAAAGCGTGCAGCAACAAATCGTCGGGGCGCTCCTGTGTCACCAACACCACGCGGCGTGGTGCAGGTCAGGAACCGGCTTGATACTCAAGATCGCGGCACCACTCCCGAGGTTGCTCGGGCGGGCGACCTCGAGGCTGTTTCAGGTACGGCGCCGCCAGCTTCTGGAGGCCAGGGTAACTACCCAATCGCCCCAGGAATTCGATCCCGCGCTCTTCCAGAGCCTCCAGTGTGTCATGACCGGTGAAGCCCGCATCGATGCGTACCCGGACACTGGCCCCAATGCTTTCGTGGAGCCGGCGCACCAGATGGGGAATCCAGGTATCGGCGTTCTCCGCCGGACCGGCGTTGCCCTCGCGAAGCAGGCCTCCGACCATGTCGCCGGTCTTAGCCAACGAGACGATCAGGGTCGAGTAGATTCGTGTGCCTACATGGCCGTGGTAGGCCGGTCCGCTCTGATGGCCGTGTACCTCGATCGGCAGGCCGTCTGGATCCCCAGCTCGTACAGCCGGATGGCCATTCGGCCCGCAACACCCCAGACCTCCGTCACCGGCAGCTCCTCGAGGAGTTGTCGCGTTTCGGGGGTGTTCGGCAGCAGGGTGGCCACCCCATCCCGTTCGGGATCACGTTTGGCCTGGTGATTGGCCAACTTCGCCAGGACCTTGCTTGTACTCAGCCCCGTGCTCACCGGAATCCCTGTGTCTCGAAATACCTGGCGCCGCATCGCCTTGCAGCGTTCTTCGAGGCTGTCGGTGGGAAAACCATGGAATCCGAGGAAGCTCTCGTCGATCGAGTACACCTCAACGTCAGGTGTGTGCTGAGCGTATACGGCTGTCACCCGCCGGCTCATATCCCCGTACAGCGCATAATTCGAGCTGAGCAGCACACACTGTCGACGAATAGCAGGCGGGATCTCATGCGCTGGCTGCCCCATCGTGACCCCAAGGGCCTTGATTTCAGGCGACCGGGCCACGACACATCCATCGTTGTTGGAGAGCACCCCAACGGGGATGCCGCGCAAGCGTGGGTCGAAGACCCGCTCAGCGGAAACGTAAAAGCAATTCGCATCCGACAGGCAGATCACCGTCCCACCCCGGAACGTAGCGCGTGGACGTTATGCGTCACGACACCCCACACGTGGCATTCCCGCCCTTCCAGCGGGATGGGCGCGAACGCCGAGTTGCCGGAAACCAGGTAAGGACGCTGCCCGATGAGATCCAGCTGTTTGCAGGTCAGCTCGCCATCGACGGCGATGATGATGACATCACCGCTGCGGGGTTCCAGAGAGCGATCGACGATCAGCAGGTCGCCATCGTAGATGCCATGGCGCATCATCGACTCGCCCTTGGCGCGGACATAGAACGTGGCGCTCGGATGCTGGACCAGGTGATCCACCAGGTCGAGTTCGGTCTCCAGATAGTCGTCAGCCGGACTGGGGAATCCTGCCCTGACGCTATCAGCCGCCAGTGGGATCAGCTGAGGGGACGCGGTCGCCTCAACGCGACCGATGATCTCTGTGCGCATCCTCACGGTGCCCTCCTGATTTACATGTATCTATATACAGTATCTAAGGTGAAAGGCGACAAGGCAAATCCCGTCCGCGAAACCCTACGCGCTGGATTTAACATTCCCTCTGTACCGACGCCCCGGTAAGCCGCTCAGATACCGCGAGTCATCCCCATCAAGGTACTGAGAATGCTCGGCTTGTTTCGGACAGCCAGGAAATCGCGGCAGCACAACGAGGAGGCGGGCTGGCTCAGCCCTCAACCGGGTGGGCAACTGCTGCAGTCCCCCTACAGACAACAACTGATCGGGGCACTCTGGGACATGTGCTCCATGTCCCGACAGGTCTTTGTCGACTATGTCCAGGCACCGATCGAACGGTATGCCGGGCTGGTCCAGGAGCTACCGGCATCCGAGTCCCACCACCACGCCTACCGCGGCGGGATGTTGGATCACGGCCTGGAGGTGGTGTGCTATGCCATGCGGCTACGCCGACAGCACCTGCTGCCGCCCGGCGCGTCGCCGGAAGAACAGACTGCTGTCGGCGAATTGTGGACGGTGGCCATCCTCTATGCCGCGCTGCTGCATGATGTCGCCAAGATCCTAGTCGACATCGAGATCCACCTGATCAGCGGGCGGCGGTGGCATCTCTGGCATGGCCCCATCCCGGAACCCTATCGGGTTCGCTACCGGGAGGATCGTGACTACCACCTGCATGAGACCACCAACCTCCTGCTGGCCCAGCGGATCATGTCACCCAACGCCCTGGACTGGCTCTACAGTGAGCCCCGTCTGTTCGGGACGATGATGTACGCCGTCAGTGGCGTGCCCGAACGCGGGGGCATCATCAGCGAGATCGTCGGGCAAGCCGATCGCACCAGTGTCTCGAAGGCCCTGGGCGGCGATCCCAGCAAAGCCTATGAAGCCCCCACACAGTCGTTGCAACGCAAGCTGGCCGACGGTCTGCGCTACCTGGTCAAGGAGAAGCTGGGCATCAACCAGCCCGGCGCCCCGCTCTACCTGACCGAGGACGCCCTGTGGCTGGTCTCGCCTCGTGTGCCGCGAGAGCTCAAGGGCTATCTGCTGGAGAACGGTGTCGGAGGCATCCCGGGCAGTGACACCCGCCTCTATGACGAAATGCAGGCCCATGGGCTAATCGAGGCCAATCCCCAGGGGCAGTCGGTGTGGCCGGTAACCATCGCGAAAGACGACTGGTCCGTCGACCTGTCGTGCCTGCGTGTACCCCTGGCGCTGATCTGGCCAACACCGGAAGAACGTCCCGAGCCCTGGTCGGGCACCCTGACGGTCCGAGAAAAAGCGTCGAAGAAGGGCAAGAAAGACCAGGCCGAGGCAGCAACTCCAGCCCCGGTCGACACAGCTCCAGCTGCTACCGGCACGACACCGCCCTCTCTGCCTTCATCGGCCGAGTCGTCAGCAACGCCCGCGACTGACGCTCCCGAGCAGGGCACGAGCACGTCCGCGACGGAAGTGCCTGGGCTGGACACCGATTCCCTAATCGACCTGGTCACTGGTGGCGAGACTGCCAACGCCACGACTCCGGTGGCCGATGCCCAGGCAGCGGATCCGTCTCCGGTAGCCGCCACGCATGATGGTGCCTCTTCTCCTCAGCGCACCAAGGATGAGGACACCACCACGTCTCAGCCCGCACCAACAACGAAAGGCAAAACTCTAGGTGAAACGTTTCTGCAGTGGTTGCAGGATGGGGCGAAGAGCCACCGCCTACTAGTGAATGCCCCCAAGGCGCAAGTCCACGGTGTTGATGACACCTGGTTGATCGTCAGTCCCGGCATCTTCCGTCGTTTCTGCCACGAGCATGACGGCGTCAGTTGGACGGAGGTTCAGCAACAATTCCAAAAGCTCGGCCTGCACCGTGTTCGGGACGACGGCACCAACATCCATAGCGCTCGCGTCGATGGGCAGAACAAGAAGGGACGCCTCGTCAAAGGCTACATCCTGAAACGCGCTGATGTTCTCCCGGTTGAACAGCGCAACAACCCCTTTTTGTCACTCATCGAACATCGCAATATGGACGTTAACGATGCCAAAAGATCTGAATAACATCTCGTTCCCGGAATTACTGACGGAATACTTCTTCGAGAAATGGCTTGCCCCCAAAACTCAGGGGTCGTATGCAGGGCCAGTACGTCGCCTACGCCACTATTTCGGCGAGGATGCCTATCCAGGGGACATCTCACGACGAATGGTCAATCGCTGGCGATCCGCCATTCTGAGCACACCTCAGAATCCGGATGGGATCGCAGCGACCAGTTGGAACAACTACGCTCGCCACTTGCGAGCGCTGTACAACTTCGGCATTGAGCGAGAGTACATACCACTGGAGAAGAACCCCTTTCATGGCGTAGCCGTTCGAGAATTGCAGCGTAAGCACAAGACGTTGAATGCCAGTGACATCGCCCGCGCGCGGGAGGCGCTGGAGTTGTGCCGTCGCTATGAAGTCATCAAGAAAGAGCCGAGCCCACTCCATCCCGCCTGGTTCTGGAGTGTCGTGGTCGAAATGTTCTACCACACCGGCATTCGGCTGAATCAGCTACTGACGATCCAGGGGCGCGACATCAATCTTCGGCAGCGCACATTCGTGGCGTCAGCAGATGGGGCCAAGAATGGTCGGGAATCGACCCTACCGATCACCGAGGCACTGTACCCCCACCTGCTGACCTTGATGCGCTCGGCCAGCGCCGCCGGCTTCACGCGCGGGGATCAACTGTTCAACGTCAACCGGTTCAGTGAGCGTCACCGTCGGGACGTCATGGACACGTGGCAAGTCGAGCGATTCTTCAACCGGCTGTCCCAGTACAGCGGCGGTCGCATCACACCCCACCGTTTCCGTCACACCCTGGCGACGGACCTAATGCGCAGCCCTGGGCGGGATCTTCACCTGACGCAGGCGGTGTGCGGTCACACCGACATCCGCTCGACGCTGGGCTATGTGCATAACGACATCGACACGCTGCGGCGCTACCTGGAACAGCGCTAACTCCCCCGATGACGCAGTTCGGCCACTGGCTGTATCGCCAGTGGCCTGCTCCGGCTTGACAAGACGAATCGGATGGACTCGAATAGTAGATGCGCCGATAAATGACATGTATTCCACAGTTGGAGTAACGGCCATACAGCCAGCGATACACTCTCTGCCATTTTCTTCCGCCAGTCATGTGTGGCTTAGATGGTGAGCAACTGACTTGTAATCAGTAGGTCCCGGGTTCGACTCCTGGTGTCGGCACCATCGGAATTTTCCCAGCAGATCAACAGTTTGCAGAACGCAAAAAACCGCCCCTGAAGGCGGTTTTTTTGTGTCTGCGTACAATTCGACGTACAGATTCCTTCCTGATCCCCTTCTCCACTCGGCCTCACGCTGTAACCGCGAGACGGCTGTGGCACATACTCGCGATGCCTTCGGCATGAAAGATAGGTAGCTCTCTAGCAATGGTGTGGCAGTACATTTGGCACTATGACAGCGGAAGGCTGGCTAAAGCTCGACCAAAGTCCTGAGCGGACCATCCAGAGCAAGTTCCACAAACCCTTCTACATCCTCGTATGTATAGTCTGAAGCCGGTTTTACTTCGCGGGACCGGTAGGCAATGTCTTCTACCGACATACCCTCAAGGTCCAACTCGATATCGTGACAATGAAGCTCATTCTGCGGGTCAAAAAATGACCCGCGTTTCGCCGCTTCCGAGCAGCTCGCTCTGATCCACCAACCAGTCATCCTGGATAGGTCCTCGGTCAGCCCCCTGGCACATCCTGTCTCCTAAAACAGGCTCGCCGGGGTGGCCTTGACGTCCCAGCTGAAGGTTACGAATCCGCTTACTCACCAGAGGTCTCGTATCGAGATCTCTTCTGGGTCGAAGCCCTTGTGCTCGGCGTTTGCCCAATCGCGAACCTTTCGCGAGATACCCTCGTATCCGGGGAACAAAGTGGCCCCCGAGATCCCCAGTAACTCACAAGCCATGAGGAGCTCTCCAGCCTGCTCGATGCCCAGCGTGATGCGTTCGAGCACGAATGGCTCTAACGGGGCCTGATACAGGGTATCCTGATGCTGTAACCCCGTAGGAAGGAATAGATCATTCTCGGAGGATTCTTCCTGCTCCGGGAAGGTGACTGGCTTGGCAACCGTGAAAACTCCCGACTGGGCGGCAAGGTTGGGACTGGTGCTACCCGGTGCCTCTACCAGCTTCACGATCTTGGCGTGACGGTTCAGTGCCCAGACCACGATACGCTGACCTTCTGATCTCGACCCAGCGAGAGCGGAAGAGGCAGCGAAGTAAGCCGCAACATGCGCCCGTCGGGACCAATCCAGCAAACATGTAGGTACTCCATGATGCTGAGCGGAGGCCAGTGCGTGATGGAGCTCTTCTTGCGGCCAACTGAGAGGGGTGCACCTTACCGTTGAGTCACTTGCCAAGTCCCGGAGGTATACGCCGTCACCAGGAACTGGAAAGCCTGAGATATCACACCCTTGGATAAAGTGCTGAAGAACCTCTTGCTCAAACTGGACCTGATCTCCACATGCGACGTCTTTCGTCCCCCAGCGCTTTGGGCCCGTGACATCGCCATCCATACGGTGGCTTGCCGGGATTAGCCCGAGATCACAGCATGGCTGCCCCCGAAAGATGAACCGGCTCGGCGGCCAACGATCGGTATCGAGAGGGTCCAAGTAATCGAGCATCTCTCGAGCTGTCTCGAAATGCCGCTCTGAAAACCTCGCCATATCTGAACTCCTTGATGGACGTTCGTCGACCTTAGCACCTACGCTGCTGATTCAAGCCTCTATCCAGCGCCCATACCGGAGCCACTCCATACCTACCCTGTATGAGCTTGAAGAGTACATCCCCGCAGGTAAGCCTCTTGCACAATGGCAAGCCATCGTCTCGTACCTAGATGTGTAAACCCACCAGGTTGTTCACGGAAAGGTCCAGCCGGCTAACTGGAGGATGTTAATCGAGACTGGCACTGGCATGCGGGCGGTGCCAGTTGTACTGATGAAGCCAGGCAGACAGGTGCCTGCCGCACTCATCCGGCTCGCGCGTAGGCCCACTCGCGCAGCGCCGTCTGGATGAACTTCTCCGCTTTACCGTTGGTTCGTGGGCTGTACGGCTTGGTCCGGCGGTGTTTCAGCCTCAGCCGCCGGCACAGGCGCCGAAAGCGACGGGAGCGATAGCACACGCCGTTGTCGGTGAGTACCCGGATAAACCAGTTTTCCGGGTAGGCTCCGGATGAACAACCTACCGAGAGATCACACCTAGCGGATCTGGAAAGGCAGTAGGTCGCCGCTCTCGACGTCCACATCCCTTCTTCTCAGGGTTCCGCCGGGGTTACCTCTTCACCTCTTTCTTGCCATTGGCACGTTGTGAGTTAGCCACGGTGCTGGTCGTAACGCAGGGCTTGCCAGGGTTCGGCGACCAGGCGTTGCAGGTCCTGTGCCAGGCGCAGTTCGGGGTCGTAGGGGTGAATGCCGAGGCGTAGCGGGTGTTCGCCGCGTCGTGCCTGGCGGATCTGGAGCCGGTTCCAGGTCCGGAGTGCCTGCTCGCGCCAGCGCGTGTCGGCCTCGAAACCGACCAGCGGGAGCTTGTCGAGCTGCCCACTCTGCAGGTCAATAATGCCGCGTGTGACCTCGATGCGTTGATAGGGCAGGGTCATGAGGTGCGATCGCGGAATTGCGCCGAGTGCCCAGGCGGGTGGCACATAGGTGCTGGGGGATGCCAGGCCGTGTTGCGGAAACCAGTCGGCGGCGGCCTGCATGAGCCGGGCGATGGCGTCGCCGTCGAGCGCCAGGTGTTCCCCTGCGCGACGCGAGAGCAGGGCGGCGTGCAGGCGATGCCGGAGCCCCTTGATCCGCCAGGCGTGGTGGTGCCAGCCATGGGCGGCGAGTTCCAGCCCCTCCTGTTGCCAGCGGGCCAGAGTGGCGATGTCGCTGGGCTGCCAGTCCTTGCCGGGCACGACCAGCAGCGTCAGATTCGCGTGACCCTGCGCTCTCAGCGTGTCGATGATCGAGGCGACGCGCGGCAGGGTATGCGGCATGACATCGTGGATCGAGAGCAGGGCTTTCATGGTCGGGCGGTGGCCTGTGCGGTCAGTACGTCAAGCCATTGCTCGAGCGTGTCGTCATTGAGCTGCAGGGCCGCCTCCCGTGCGCGGGACGCCACTTCGGTCAGGAAGCCGGGCGGGCTGGCCTGTAGACGGCCGATGGCATCGCTCAGGGTTTCGCCGTGATGGATCTTGCAGAGTCCGTTCGCGAGCTGTGGCCAGTCATGAATGCCGATGTTTTCCGACACCAGGGCCGGGCGGCCGCGTGCCATGGCTTCGAGGGCGATGGAACCGAAGGTCTCCTGGTGGGAGGGCAGTACCAGCAGGCTGGAGTCGTCGATCAGTTGGCGCAACGCATCACGCGACAGCCAGCCACGGTAGTCGAGGTTGGGCAGTTCGCTGGCGGCGGCTTCGACCCGGGACTTGAGAGGACCATCGCCGCCGATCACGAAGCGGATGGACGGCCAGTGGCGCGCGGCCTCGAGGATGGTATCGATGTTTTTTTCCGCCGCCAGTCGGCCCGCGAAGCAGACCTGCTGCAGGCCTTCCGTCAGCGGGGCGGGTGGCGTTTCCGCAAAGTTGCGGGCCAGGGGGGTGCCCATCACATCGCATTGCCTGGCACCCAGGCCCATGACCGTATCGTCCAGCGCCTGGTTGTGGATCAGCACCGTGCTGCTGCGTTGGCAGAGAAAGCGGTTGGCGGAGCTCAGGCAGCCGCTGATCAGTTGCCGCTTGAAGGGCCGCCAGTACAGGTCGGCCAGGCCCTCGAAGTGAGTGTGGTAGGCGGAAATGAAGCCGCATTGATGGCGGCGGGCCATCCAGGGGCCGAGCAGGCCGTAGGGGCCGGGTGTCACGCTGACGATGACATGCGGTTGAAGCCGCGCCAGGGTTCGGTGAATCCGGACGGGGTTGGGCGCCGCGACATGCTGGGTGGCATCGCCCGGCAGGGGGAAGCGGAAAGGGTGGAAGCCGTTCGACGCTTCAGGCTGCAGGATCTCGACACATTCGACGCGGGATCGCAGTTGATCGATCAGGTCGTGATAGTAGGAGCCGGTGCCATTGCGTTCGGCCAGGGAGTCGGAGAAGAAGGCAATGCGCAACCGGTGCACGGCGATGCCGGGCTCGGGCTGTAAGGGGGTGGCTGTCTCGTTCACGTACTGATCCTGATTCGCTGAGGCAGGGCGAGGAGGCCCAGGTAAGCCGGCTGCATGACGGCTTCCATGGTGTCACGCGGGATCGCCAGTGACTCGGCCGTATGCTGGTGCCGACTCGCGGTACCGGCGGGCAACTGCTGTACATGGTGCGCCAGCTCCGGGCCCATTGGTTCGCCGATCCATGCCATTGCTCGGGTGATGAGGAGTGACGGCTGCTCACGCAGGTCGTCCATGTCGATGACCGCTCCCTGTGACATTGACCCGTCAGCCAGGGTGTCGTTCAGGTGGTCGAGTGTCTCGCCGAACATGGCGAGGAAGTCGTGTTGAAACCGCGCGCTGTCTGCTTTGGTGCCGCACAGTTCGGCGGCGCTGCGCACCGAACTGAGCTGGGAGCTCAGAGCCGCGACGGGGTCGCGCACACAGACCATGAAGCGGGCCTCGGGAAACTGCTGCCGGAGTCCGTCCAGCCAGGAGCCGAAGGCGGCATTCTTGGAGAGCAGGCGTCGTTGCTGCTCATCGGCATACAGATGGCGTTGCAGACTGCGCTCGTAAAAGCGTAACAGGCGCCGGCGCCGTCCGGGACTCATCCGGCGGTCGAAGTGGCCCAGCTCGTAGAGGCCGGGGCTGCCCGGGAATACCAGCATGAGAATGAAGCAGCCGCCGGCGGGCAACAGCGTCAGGTAGTCCTCTTCGGCGGCGTGGAGGCCGACATCATGGATGGCGGCGAAGTCACCGACCGCGCGCCGGATGATGGCGTCCAGGCCGCGCCGCCCCCATCCTCCCAGAGCGTGGTCCAGCTTGCCGAGCCCGCGCAGCAGCTTGCGTTGCGTGATCGAGGGCGCCAGCAGGGCTTCCCAGGTAGTGAGCGTGGTATAGCGCCGGCGGTCCATGGCCAGGGTGCGATGCAGGAAGGTGGTGCCACTGCGCGGCAGGCCGGTGATGAACAGGGCTCGACCGACCCTCACGCCGCGATAACGCGGAAACAGCAGCTCATCCAGCAACAGGCAGAGGGCATGGACGCCCTGGACCAGCAGGAAGAGGGGCATGCCGAGTACCAGTAGCAGGGCACGGCGTGGCCTGATGGGAGCACGCGGGTCGCGCCAGGCAACCAGGGCCCGACACCACCAGCGGCAATGCAGGGCCAGGCCTTCCAGCAATGTGATGAGTGTCGTCATGAGGCCGAGGGTATCAACTTGTCAGTGCAGGAACAGCGGGAGATTGCGGCCGGGCCAGTCAAAAGGTGTTACATCATGGCCTTCCGGGCACCGGGGCAGCTTCCGGTCCGGCCGTCAGGGGCAAGCCGGTTACTCTGCGCTGCCGCTCATTACCCTTTGATGACAGCGTCGCGGCGCCTGCCCGTCGGCCTTCGGCACCGGGACGGCGGCCACGCATGGCGCGCTAGGCTAACCTCTGCTTGGCCTCAGGGTACAAATAAATCATTGGTATGACAGGCTTTCCCCCTTCATTGTGAATGCATCGAAACAACGCTGTTGTGAGCGCCACAATGGCTTACCTCGTAGGGTGATTCCTCATGATGCATGCCGTTGACCGAGCCATGAAGCTCATCCGATCCAGACCTGGTTCCGTCCTGTCCCGCTGCTCGGTACTCCGCCGGCGAGCGCTATCGGGGCAATCCTGATGCGTGGTGCCAGCGGGGACCGCACGGCATCCACCCGGCTGCGCCGGTATCTGCCGTTTCTCGACTGGATGCCGCGGCAGACGCCGCGCTCGCTGCGCACGGATGCCATTGCCGGCCTGACCGGTGCCGTGCTGGTGCTGCCGCAGGGCGTCGCCTATGCCCTGCTGGCCGGTCTGCCGCCGGAATACGGGCTGTATGCGGCCATCGTGCCGGTCATCCTGGCGGCGCTGTTCGGCTCATCACGGCAAATGGTCAGTGGCCCGGTAGCGGCCTTGTCGATCGCGCTGTTTTCCACCCTGCAGCCCTTCGCCGAAGCGGGAACCAGCGAGTTCATCACCCTGGCGATGACCCTGACCTTTCTGGCGGGCGTGTTCCAGATCCTGCTGGGGGTGGCGCGCCTGGGCGCTCTGGTCGAACTGGTCTCGCATTCGGTGATCACGGGGTTCACGGCCGGGGCGGCGCTGATCATTGCCGCCAGCCAGCTGCCTCATGCACTGGGCCTCGAGGCAGTCGAAAACGGCAGTTTCCTGTCGTTATGGCCTCAGCTGCTGACCCGTCTCGATGCCATTCAGCCCCTGGCGCTGTTGATCACCGCTGCCACCATTCTCGTTTGCCTGGCCTTTCAACGCTGGTTGCCACGCTGGCCGGGCATGATCGTGGCGATTCTGGCGACGACGCTGCTGGCGGCCTGGCTCGATCCGCAGGGCCAGAGCATTCAGCGGGTAACCGAGGTGCAGGCAGGATTGCCGCCGCTCTCGGCGCCTGATCTGTCGCTGGAAAACCTGCGCCTCTTGACGCCCGGTGCCATGGCGCTGGGCCTGCTCGGCCTGGTGCAGGCCGTGGCCATCTCGCGCGCCATTGCGGCCAGCACGGGGCAGCGGCTCGACAACAATCAGGAGTTCATCGGCCAGGGGATTGCCAATCTGGGAGGGGCCTTCTTTTCCGGCTATGTCTCCTCGGGGTCGCTGACCCGCTCGGGGCTCAATGCCAGCGCCGGGGCCTGCTCGCCCATGGCGGCCCTGTTCTCGGCGCTCTTTTTGATACCCATTCTGCTGCTGGCGTCGCCGTTGCTGCAGTTCATTCCCATGCCCGCCATTGCCGGACAGCTGCTGCTGGTCGCCTTCAAGCTGGTCGACCGGCAAAGCATTCGCGAGGCTCTGACCCTGAGCCATTCGGAAGCCACCGTGCTGCTGATCACCTTCTTCAGCACTTTGTTGCTGGCGATGGAGTTCGCGATCTATCTGGGCGTGCTGGCGTCGTTGATCTTTTACCTGCGACGCACCACGCGCCCGCCCGTGGTGGAGAGTGACCTGAACCAGGCGCCGCCGACGCTCCAGCAGACCATCGGTGAGGCGGGCTGTCAGGTTCTGCGCATCGATGGCTCGCTGTTTTTCGGTGCCTGCGATTCGGTGGCCAAACGGCTGGAATATGTCGACCAGCCCAACCTGGTGATCCTGGCCGCGGGCATCAACTTCATCGACCTGAGTGGCATTCATCTGCTGCAGCGCCAGGCGCGCCGCTGCCATGCGCGCGGTGGAAAGCTCTACCTGGCCTGGACCAAACCCAGCGTGGTGGCGCGCCTGCAGCGCGTCGGCCTGGTCACGGAGGATCCACGCGATGAGCAGCCGGTGGTGATCGTCCTCTAGGACTCCGCCAGTACGGAATATACCGGTTTCCCCGCCTGCCATCGCCGTCGGCGCTGGCGGGCTGTGCCTCTGGCAGGTGTGACGTGCCTGCCGTCTCTCGAAACTGCAAAACAATAATCACCATGATAACGACGACAAGGAGAAGCCCTATATGAGCTCCTCGAAAGAACCGCTATCGCCGCCCGGTGCCGGCGACATGCACACCGACTATGTGGTCGGACAGGATAATATCGAAGGTAGTATCGGTCCTGTCGGCTTCGACATTCACAATCGGGTTTTCATCGTCTCCGCGCTGGCGTCGGTGGTCTTCATCGTACTGACCCTGATATTTCCCGAACGCGCCGGCGAATTCTTCCAGTCCATCGTCAGCTTTTCGACCGGCACCCTGGACTGGTACTTCATGATTCTGGTGGATTTCTTCATCCTGTTCTGCCTGACCCTGGTGGTGCTGCCGCATGGCAAGGTGCGCCTGGGTGGCCCGGATGCCCGGCCGGAATATGGCTATCTGTCCTGGTTCGCGCTGCTGTTCACGGCGGGTATCGGCATCGCCCTGCTGTTCTTCAGCGTGCTGGAGCCGGTGTATCACGCCAATGTGTCGCTGCCGCTGGGCATAACGTCGCCCTTCGGTGAAGAAGGTGGCCTGGATACCTCGGCGATTCCCGAAGCCACGGCCATGGGCCTGGCGGGCACCTTCCTGCACTGGGGGCTGCATGGCTGGGCCGTGTATGCGGTGATGGCCCTGGCGCTGGCCATCTTCTCGTACAACAAGGGACTGCCGTTTTCCATCCGCTCGGTGTTCTTCCCGATCCTGGGGGATCGTGTCTGGGGCTGGTGGGGCCACGCCATCGATATCCTGGCGGTGTTCTCCACCCTGTTCGGCCTGGCCACGGCACTCGGCCTGGGTGCCCAGCAGGCCAATGCGGGCATGAATTTCGTCTTTGGTATCGAGGTCAACACCACCACTCAGGTGATCGTCATCGCCCTGGTCACGGCCGTGGCGCTGGTGTCGGTATGGCGTGGCCTGGACGGTGGCGTGAAGCGGCTCTCCGAGCTCAACATGGGCGCGTCGCTATTCTTCTTCATTTTCGTGTTGCTGGCCGGTCCCACCCTGATTGCCGTCAGCGGCATGTGGTCAGGCATTCAGCATTATGTCACGGAGTTCATTCCGCTCTCGGCGCCCTTCGGTCGTGAGGATGATGCCTATCGTCAGGCCTGGTCGGTGTTCTACTGGGCATGGTGGGTCAGCTGGGCGCCCTTCGTCGGCATGTTCGTCGCCCGGGTATCGCGTGGCCGCACCGTGCGTGAATTCGTGCTCTGTGTGCTGCTGGTGCCCAGCCTGTTCATTTTCGTCTGGATGGGCGTGTTCGGCAGCACCGCGCTGGAGCAGCTTTATGCCGACCCTGCCGCGAGTCTGGTCAAGGATTACGTGATCGACAGCTACCAGCCCGAACTGGTCCTGTTCGGCATGCTCAATGAGCTGCCGCTGACCGGTGTGATGTCGACACTGGGCATCATCCTGGCGCTGGTCTTCTTCGTGACCTCCTCGGATTCCGGCTCGCTGGTGATCGACACCATCACGGCCGGCGGCAAGATCGATGCGCCGCGGCCTCAGCGCATGTTCTGGGCCACGGTGGAAGGGCTGATTGCCATCGTGCTGCTGATCGGTGGTGGCTTGTCGGCACTGCAGGCCGGTGTCACGGCAACGGCGATTCCGTTTTCCATCGTGATGCTGCTGATGTGCTACTCGATCATCCGCGGCCTGAACGGTGAGCTTCGCCATATCCGCGGCTGACAGCCTCTGCTGCCAACGTCAATAAAAGCGCCCGTACCAGCCGGTACGGGCGCTTTTGCATGCCGGTCTGGCCGGCGTTTCAGGGCAGGGCCTGGACCCTGCCCGGTTCACGGGTTACTCACCCCGCGGGTAGCGCTGGGCTTCCTCGACCTCGTTCAAGTCCATGTGATTGCGCATGTAGCGCTCGGACGCGTCCTGCAGCGGCTGATAGTCCCAGGGGTAGTAGTGGCCATTGCGCAGTGCCTCGTAGACGATCAGGCGCTGGGCCTGGGAAGCGCGCACCTCGGCATCGAAACGGGCCATGTCCCAGCGCTCGTGGACCTTGGCCTGATACTCGGCCAGCACCTCAGCGTAGTCGGGGTCTTCCGCGAGGTTGCGGGTTTCCAGTGGGTCGGCTTCCAGGTCGAAGAGCTGGGGTGGATCGATCTCGCAGTGGTTGAACTTCCACTTGCCCTCGCGGATGGTCACGATCGGGGAGTAACTGCCTTCGGCGGCGTACTCCATGTAGACCGGCGCCTCGCGCTTCTCGCCGCGCGCCAGGGGCAGCAGCGACTGGCCGTCGGTGTAGGGCGCGATCGAGGACAGGTCGATCCCGACGAGGTCGGCAATGGTGGTATTGATGTCGACGATCGACACCGGATCCTCGACGTTGCGCGGCTCCAGGCCCGGTGCGGCCAGCATCAGCGGCACGCGCGAAGAGCCTTCATAGGGGCTCATCTTGAACCACAGGCCCTTCTCGCCAAGCATGTCGCCGTGGTCGGCACACACCACGATGATGGTGTTGTCGAGCATGCGGGTGCGTTCGAGCACATCCAGGACACCGCCGATCTTGTCGTCGATGTAGGAGATGTTGGCGAAATAGCCCTGGCGAGCGTTGCGCACATCCTGCGGCTGGATGTCGAACTTGGTGTAGTCGTTGGCCTCGAAGACGCGCTGGGAATGCGGGTCGAGCTCATCGAACGGCACGGCGCCCTGTTGCGGCTCGAGGTGCTCGCAGTCGTTGTACAGGTCCCAGTACTTGCGGCGCGCCACATAGGGGTCGTGCGGGTGGGTGAAGCTGACGCAGAGGGCCCAGGGGCGATCGTCATGACCGCGCGACAGGTCGAAGAGCTTCTGCTCGGCGTGGAAGGCGACTTCGTCGTCGTATTCCATCTGGTTGGAAATCTCGGCGACCCCGGCGCCGGTCACCGAGCCCAGGTTGTGGTACCACCAGTCGATGCGCTCGCCCGGCTTGGTGTAGTCCGGCGTCCAGCCGAAGTCGGCGGGGTAGACATCGGTGGTCAGGCGTGTCTCGAAGCCGTGGAGCTGGTCGGGGCCGACGAAGTGCATCTTGCCCGACAGGCAGGTGGAGTAGCCGGCACGGCGCAGATGGTGGGCCCAGGTCGGGACACTGGAGGGAAACTCCGCCGCATTGTCGTAGACGCCGGTGCGGCTCGGCAACTGGCTCGACATGAAGGCGGCACGACCCGGTGCGCACAGGTAGCTGGGTGTGTAGGCGTTGTTGAAGTTGACCGCGCGCTTGGCCAGTTTCTTGAGATTGGGCGCGTGCAGAAAGTCGGCGGGACCATTCTCGAACAGCGTGCCATTGAGCTGGTCGGCCATCAGGACCAATACGTTGGGTTGCGTCATGGGGCAATCTCCCTGGCGAATATTGTTGGCGTCGGAGCCGGATACGAGGCCGTCTCCGATGTCTCAACAATGACGTCTGCAGGGCTCGCCGACCAACGATTTATTTGCCCCCTGAGGCCAAACTCAATTTGGGCTCGAGTGCCCGCCCTTGAGGGCCTCGTGCATCATGTCCGGGTGCCGTCCAGCGCCCAGTTGAAGTCATTGATGCGTTCATCGGCGATGTAATACAGCACGGCCCCGGGCGCGACCGACATGGCGAGCGAGGGATTGATGGAGATGGGGTCGCGGTGGCTGGCGGCGACGCCGATCAGGGTGGCGTCATAGCGCTCCTTGAAGAGATGGAAGAGCGTTTTCAATTCGACGCTGTGCTGGCCGGCATACTCGATGGAATATTGCGTCATGCCCTGATCGACACTCAGCAGCTCGTGCTGCACGCGGCTGGAGCCCGGGTCCATGGCGGCCTTGGCCAGCATTTCGGTGGCGACGGACGGCATGGGCTCGATATTGGGCAGGTGGCGCTTGAGCAGCTGGCCCATGTGCTGGTTGTGGAAGTAGGTGATGACGTGGGCATCGGGATTGGCGTTGCAGACGAAGAGGGCGGCCGAGGAGGTGGCGTCGTCGTCCTGGCAGTCGATGATGATCCGTGCCGCGCGCTCGACGCCGGTCCGCCGCATGGCTTCTTCGCCGGTGAAGCTCGAGACCCGCACGAAGCCGATGCGATCGGGGATGGGGTTTTCCATCTCGGTGCGCACGCACAAGGCCAGCGGGCGCTTGTCGGCATGGTAATCGAGCTCGCGCAGCAGCAGCCTCAGCAGTTGCAGCGTATGCTCCTCGTTCCAGCCAATCACCAGGATGTGCTGGTCGTAGTCAAGCGAATCCAGACCCATCACGCCTTTTCTCCACAGAAAGGAAATATGTGCCGCCATGCGGCCGATGAGGATACCGAAGAGCCCGAGCCCCAGCGGAATGACAAACAGGCTGGTCACCCATCTGCCTGCCGAGGTGACCGGGGAGAAGTCGCCATAGCCGACGGTCGATGCCGTGACCACGATCCAGTAAAAGAAGTGATCGGGTGACGCAATCTCGCGCTCGCCGGAAAGCCACATCAGGACCCAGCTCGCCAGGAGGTAGAACAGCAGAGCCAGCAGCAGGTTATACCATTTGAACTCGATGAAATGGCGTACCACCAGCTGTTTGACTTTGTACAGGATATGCATGCTGAGCGGGGTTCCCGTCGTCTGGTCCGTGTCGCCGGGGCTGCCGAATGGCAGGGGCGTCATGCGTTGAATCCTGCGCCTCAGGTGTCGGCACTCAGGCCCAGGTTGCTGACGCCTTCATTGCGCCCGAGCTTTCGCATTGCCTTGATGGCGTCCTTGTCGAGTCTGGCCTGGGCGGCTTCGAGCGCGGCGTCCTGAAAGTCGTTCTCCTCGGCCATCAAGGGGTGTTCCCGCGTCAGTTGGGCGAGCTTGTCATCATCGTCCTCACCCTCGGTCAGTTCGATGAAGGCGCGCACGCCGCCGCGCGAAGTGCGGCTGACCTCGAGGATCGAGCCCGGTGACTCGCCACGCAACGCATCGAGCAGGGCGGAGAGGGCGACCACGGCCTCCAGGGCGCGCCGGGCGCCGAAGCTGTCGTCCTCGGCGGGCGGCTCCAGCTCGGCCAGTTTGTCGGCCTGGCGGTCGAAGTCGATGCGGGCATCCTTGACGCTCAGCTGTTCCCAGACCAATGCCAGGACGGCGCGCAGGGCCTGGGGGTCGCCGTGGCCGGTGGTCTCGGCATACAGCGCGTAGTTGGGTACCAGGCGTTCGCACAGCGTCGCCATGAAGGCCTGCTGGCCGGCGGGTGTGAGGGCCTGCAGCTGATCAAAGAAGCCGGTGGATGACGACATGCATTCTCCTTGGTGAAATGAGGCTCAGGGCCAGAGGCGTTCCGCGGCGACCCGGCCGCGACTGTCGAAGGCCACGCCCTCATCGAGCAGACGGCGCCGCTGTTCGTCGGCACCGCCGTGATCGGCCAGTCGGCGCGACGCGGTGATGACGCGGAACCAGGGCAGGCCGTGGCCCGCCGGTAACTCGCGCAATGCCCTGGCGACCAGGCGCGGGGTGGCGCCCTCGGTCATGGCGGCGATGCGCCCGTAGGTGGTGACCCGGCCGGGCGGGATCTCGGCCAGGATGGTGAGGATCTGTTCCTTGAGTGCTGGCTTCATGTAACCTGCTTTCCCGGTCTGTCACTCATGCCATCGTCGAGGTCTGTCATGCATTTTCATCTGCTGCAGCATAGCCCGCACCAGGGCCCCGCTCGAATCGCCGACTGGCTGGATAGCATGGGGCATAGCCATACCGTTTTCCATCTGCATGACGGCGAGTTGACGCCCCGCCTGGCGGATGCCGACGGGCTTATCGTGCTGGATGGCCCGGACGAAGGGCAAGTCGACCCTCAGGCGACCTGGCCGCGCGACGAGAACAAGCTGATTGACCGGGCGCTGGACGGCCGCAAACCCCTGCTGGGAGTCGGCTACGGGGCGCGCCGCATCGCCGAGGCCCTGGGCGCGGTGGTATCGCGCGGCACCCATGCCGCGAGCGGCTGGCACAGCGTCCGGCTGGCGCCGCAGAGCCCCTTCGACCTGCCGGAGACCTTCGAGGCCTTCATGTGGCATCGCGATATCTTTGCCCTGCCCGATGACGCCTTGCCACTGGGCGGCAGCGAGGCCGGCCCCATGCAGGGATTCAGCTGGGATGCGCAGCGCGTGATCGGCCTGCTGTTTCACATCGAAGCCACGCCCGCCAGCGCCGCGGCGATGCTGGACCACCTGCCGGCGCTGGGCGGTGGCCCCTATGTGCAGTCGCGCCGGGCCATGCTGGCGGATACGCGCCGTTTCGATCGCCAGGCGCCGTTGCTGGACCGCCTGCTCGCCCAGTGGCTGGCCAGCGTGCGTCGCTGACGCGATGCGCCGGGGTCACGCGGGCGTGGCGCTGGCTGCCCAGTCCCGTGCCGCGGCCAGGCAGCTGTCCCAGTCGCCGACGTGGAGAAAGTGCTGGTCGTTGTGCTTCTCCAGCTGATAGCGATACATGGGGTCGTAGTACTCGGTCAGCAGGGGCGCCAGCCAGGCCTCGTGGGCCTTGGGGTTACCGCGCTCGTGCTCGCGGAAGGCGAGCTCCTGCAGGCGCTGCAGGCGGGCCAGCCGGGCACTGCCCAGCCGCTTGCGCAGGCGCAGCAGGGCGCTGGAAAGCTGCTTGCGCATCAGGCTCCAGCCCAGCCAGTCGCCGAACTGTCCCTGATAGACCGCCCACAGGTCGGCGATGTAGTCCTTGTGGATCTGTTCCAGTCGCCAGTCCAGCGGCATCTCCACGCGTATGCGCGGGGCACGCTGCATGCCTCGCCAGAAGGTCAACGGGATATTGGCGACGCCGATATGGCGGGACTCGTCCTCCAGGGCCAGCGGCCCGGGGAGCTCCAGCAAGCGCCGGCCCATGTCATGCTCGAAGTCGATCTGTGAC
The DNA here is from genome assembly GCF_030409265.1 of Halomonas sabkhae. Taxonomy (NCBI): domain Bacteria; kingdom Pseudomonadati; phylum Pseudomonadota; class Gammaproteobacteria; order Oceanospirillales; family Halomonadaceae; genus Halomonas; species Halomonas sabkhae. The sequence continues at coordinate 50,974 of NZ_JAUFPM010000012.1, read as the reverse complement.
GGCGCCTCCAGGGGATGTCGACCAAAGGCCGAGCCCTTGTGGCGGGCGCAGGCCTCGAGATCCAGCCCGCACTCGAGGGACTGAATCAGGCTGGTCTTGGCACAGCCGGTGAGGCCGCCGACCACCAGCTGTGGCTGCTCGGCGGCGGCATCGATGCGCGCACACAGGGCCTGGCGCATGGCCTTCCAGCCGCCGCGGATGCGCGGCCGCGGCATACCCGCCTCGGCCAGCCACTGCTGCGCGACCCGGGAGCGAAGCCCGCCGCGAAAGCAGTAGATGATGGCATCCGGGTGGTTTTCGAGCAGTGCCTGCCAGGCCGCGATCCGCTCGCGGCGCACATCGCCCGCTACCAGGCGCTCGCCCAGCTCGATGGCCGCCTGCTGACCGGCCTGCTTGTACTCGATGCCGACCCGGTGACGTTCCTCGTCATTCATCAGCGGCAGGTTGACGGCACCGGGCAGCGAGCCCTGACGAAATTCCACCGGGGCTCGCACATCGATCAGCACCTTGCCTGCCTGCAGTAACGCCAGATCGGGCTCGATCAGCTCGTGGCTCATCCACGTACCTCGATACGTGCCTCGCCACGGGCCGTGACGACTTCCCCGAAGGGTTCGAGCTCGAGGCCATATTCCCGCCCGAGGCGTTCGATATCGTCTTCCCAGGACGGGTGCACCGAGAGCAGCAGTCCGCCGGAGGTCTGGGGATCGCACAACCACTGCCAGTGCGCCTCGTCCATGGCCGGCAGGGCCTTGCCGAGGGCCTCGCGGTTGCGTCCCGAGCCGCCGGGCACCGCCCCCTGGCGCCGATAGGCCTCGGCCTCGGCCAGGCGCGGCAGACGGCGAAAGTCGATGCGTGCCGCCACGCCACTGGCCTCGCACATCTCGGCCAGGTGGCCGGCCAGGCCGAAGCCGGTGACATCGGTCATGGCATGCACGCCCTGGATGCGTGCCAGCGCCATGCCGATGCGGTTGGTCTCGAGCATGGTGCGGCGGGCCAGGCCCTGGTGCCCGGGCTCCAGGCGGCCCTGCTTCTCCGCCGTGGTCAGCATGCCCACGCCGAGCGGCTTGGTCAGATAGAGCAGATCACCGGGCTTGGCCCCCTTGTTGAGCTTGAGGTGCTCGAGGTCGACCAGGCCGTTGACCGCCAGGCCGAAGATCGGCTCCGGAGCATCGATGGAATGCCCGCCGGCCAGTGCCAGCCCCAGTTCTCGGCACACGGCCTGGGCGCCGCCAACCACATCCCCGGCGATATCCGCCTCGAGCTTGTCCAGCGGCCAGCCCAGAATACCCAGCGCCATGACCGGCGAGCCGCCCATGGCGAAGACATCACTGATGGCATTGGTGGCGGCGATGCGGCCGAAATCGAAGGGGTCATCGACGATCGGCATGAAAAAATCGGTGGTGGCAATCATACCGCGGCCGTCACCCAGGTCGTAGACCGCCGCGTCCTCGCGCCCCTGGTTGCCGACGATCAGTTGCGAGCTCGAGGCGCCGGGGCCGGCCTTGGCCAGAATGCCGTCCAGCACATCGGGGGCGATCTTGCAGCCGCAGCCGGCGCCGTGACTGTATTGGGTCAAACGGATCGCACTCATTGGGGTCTCCTTGGCAGATGGGGCCTGATGTATCGCACGTGGAAGCCCGGGGGATTAGCCACCGGCGCGCTTGACCTTGAAGCCACGCTTCTCGAGCTCTTCCTGCAGGGCATCGCGCTGATCCCCCTGGATCTCGATCACGCCCTCCTTGAGTGCGCCGCCGGTGCCACAGCGCTTCTTGAGGGCCTTGGCCAGGGTCTTGAGCTCCTCGGTCTTGAGCGGCACCCCTTCCACCAGGGTCACGCCCTTGCCCTTGCGGCCCTTGGTTTCACGCCGCAGGCGCACGATGCCATCCAGTGCCGACAAGCGTTCATCCTCGGCGGCGTCGGCACAGCGGCACTCCTCCACCGGCTGCCGACAATCCGGACAGGTATCGCCGTGCTCGGTCGAGTACACCAGCCCGCTCAGTTGGTCGCGGAGAGATGCCATCTCGGGCTCCTGTTAGGGACGAATTTCACAGACCATGATACCCCGGTTTCAGGAGGTCAATCGAGGCTGTGTGCTCGTGGAGTGTGCGCCCTGTGAGCAAGCATATTGGCCTTAAGGTCGGCGATCCGGCTTACCCCCAGTAACCCAATAGTCCGGTCGAGTTCCCTTTCCAGTATTTTCAGAGCATGCAGGGCACCAGGCTGACCACCGGCAGCCAATCCGTAAAGGGTTGCTCGCCCAAGCCACACCGCATCCGCGCCCAGTGCGAGCGCCTTGACGATATCCGTTCCACGTCGAAAGCCGCTGTCGATGAAGAGCTGGCAGCGTTTGCCCGTTCGGCGCCTGGCCTCGGGCAACACATCCATCGGAGAGAGGGCGTGGTCGAGCTGTCGTCCGCCATGGTTGGAGAGCACCACGCCGTCGACGCCGAGCTCGGCGGCATGCTCGGCTTCGGCAGGTGCCAGGATGCCCTTGATGATCAATCGTCCTGGCCAGAGGTCACGCAGCCAGGCGATGTCGTCCCAGTTGAGCGTCGGGTCCAGCTGTTGGCCGATGATGGCCGATGCGCCCTGCACGGATTGTTTTCCAGGCGGTAGAAGATCCCCCAGGTTCTTGAAGGTCGGCATGCCGTCGGGAACCAGCACATCGGCGGTCCAGCGCAGGCGCGACAGGAGGTGGATGAGATTGCGCAGGGTCGGCTGCATGGGTTTACGGAAGTTGCGCAGATCCCACTCACGGTTGCCGTAGATGGCACTGTCGGTGGTGACCACGAGGGTCTCGTAACCGGCATGGCGGCAGCGTTCGACCAGTTTTCGGACGTAGTCACGATCACGGTAGAAGTAGATCTGCATCCAGGCATCGAGCCCCTCAAGGGCGGCGATATCTTCCAGCGATGTCGTGGCGACATTGCTCAGCACGAAGGGGATATCTTTACGCGAGGCGGCCGTGGCCAGCTTGACGTCGCCGTTGCGGGTCAGCATGCCGTTGTAGCCAGTCGGGCCGATCACCAGGGGCAAAGCATGGAGCGTGCCCTGCAAGGTGGTGGAAAGGTCCCGAGGACCGACCCGGGTCAATGTTCTGGGTTCAAACAAGTAGTCATCGAAGGTGTCGCGATTGTGCCGCAACGTGCGTTCGTCATCGGCGCCGCCCTGCAGATATTCATACACGAGGTGGGGAAGCCGGCGCTGAGCTATCCGCTCCAGGTCGGCGATGTTGAGGGCTCGACGGTAGTCGGTACCGGCATAGGGACGGCGTTTCAAGGGGGCCTCCGTCGTGGGCGTCATACCAAGGTCTAGGTCGTGAGTCCTTTTACTTCTTTCACCATACTACCATACTAGTTATATCAGATAGGCGACGGCCAGCGTGCGCGCCGACGGAACCGGGATGAAACGCATGAATACGACACTACAAGCTCTATGGCTGGAAACCCGCGACAGCGATTCGGTTCGTCAGCGCCTTCACGAGGTGTTGCGTCAGTCGATCATTCGCATGGAGCTGGCTCCGGGACAGGCGCTGTCGGAAAAGGAACTCGCCGAGACCTTCGCGGTTAGCCGCCAACCGGTCCGTGAAGCCTTCATTCGGCTATCGGAGGCGGGGCTCGTCGAGGTGCGACCGCAGCGTGGCACCTTCGTGGTCAAGATCTCGCAGCAGGCGGTGCTCGAGGCACGCTTCGTGCGTGAGGCGGTGGAAGTGGCCGTGGCGCGCGAGGCCGCGAACCGCGGGTTGGCGCCCCCGGTACTTGCCGAGTTGCGCGAGTTGATCGAGCGGCAGCGTCGCTGCAGCGAGCCGGCCGATCACGATCGCTTCTTCCTGCTCGACGAGAGCTTCCATCGCACCCTTTCGTTGGGCATCGGCCAGCAGGCCGCCTGGAAGGTGACCGAGGAGGTCAAGGCACAGCTTGATCGGGTGCGCTATTTGAGCGTTCCCGAGAGCACGCCACTCGACAAGCTGATCGCTCAGCACGAAGCCATCGTCGACGCCATTGAACGACAGGATACTGAAGCCGCAGTAGAGACGATGCGCATTCATCAGAGAGAGATTCTGGAGTCGCTGCCCGATCTGGTGCGCCGTTTTCCCGAGATGTTCCAGTCCGCCCAGACACCATCGCTCGCCGAGGAGATCCAGGCATGAAGATCGAACGGGCCTATACCATTGTCACTGCGCCGGGACGCAACTTCGTTACCCTCAAGATCGTGACCGACGAAGGCGTCTACGGTATCGGCGATGCCACTCTCAATGGTCGCGAGCAGGCGGTGGTCGCCTATCTCGAGGAACACGTGATTCCTGCCTTGATTGGCCGCGACCCTCAGCGCATCGAGGACATCTGGCACTACCTCTATCGTGGTGCCTATTGGCGGCGGGGGCCGGTGACCATGAGCTCCATCGGTGCCGTGGACATGGCACTGTGGGACATCAAGGCCAAGGTCGCAGGCATGCCGCTGTACCAGTTGCTGGGTGGCAAGAGTCGAGAGCGGGTCATGGCTTATGGCCATGCCACTGGGAAGGATATCGAGGCCTGTCTCGACGAGGTGGCCCGTCATGTTGAGCAAGGCTATAGGGCAGTTCGGGTTCAGGCAGGAGTGCCGGGCATCTCCAGCATCTACGGCGTGGCCAAGAACCCCGGGGAACGCTATGAACCTGCTGATGCCGACCTGCCGGCCGAACACGTCTGGAACACTGCCAAGTACCTCAACCATGCGCCCAAGTTGTTCGCCGCCGTGCGCGAACGCTTCGGTGACGACCTGCATGTGCTCCACGACGTGCACCACCGGCTGACTCCCATCGAAGCAGCGCGTCTGGGCAAGGAAGTCGAGCCATTTAATCTGTTCTGGCTGGAAGACTGCGTGCCGGCAGAAAATCAGGAGAGCTTTGGCTTGATTCGGCAGCATACGACGACGCCACTGGCAGTGGGCGAAGTGTTCAATAGCCTCTATGACGCCAAGGCGCTGATCGAGAACCAGTGGATCGACTACATACGCGCTACCCTGACCCACGCTGGCGGCATCACCCACATGCGGCGCTTGGCCGACCTGGCCGGGCTCTACCACGTGCGGACCGGTTTTCATGGTCCCACCGACCTGTCTCCGGTGTGCCTGGGGGCGGCGATCCACTTCGATACTTGGGTGCCCAATTTCGGCATTCAGGAGTACATGCCCCACGAAGACGTCACCAATGAGGTCTTCCCCCACGACTACCGCTTCGAGGACGGTCACTTCCTGGTCGGCGAGACGCCGGGACACGGCGTCGACATCGACGAGCAGGCGGCCGCCAGGTATCCCTATCGTCGTGCCAGCCTGCCGGTCAACCGGCTCGAGGACGGCACCCTGTGGCACTGGTAACGAGGTAAGCCGATGAAAGCCTTTCAGGTAAACGCGCCCCAGGACTATCACCTGGTCGATACCGAGACTCCCGAGGCCGAACCGGGCGAGGTGCTGGTGAAAGTAGCCTTCGCCGGGATCTGTGGCTCCGACATGCACATCATCCACGGTGATAACGCCTTCGTGCGCTTTCCTCGCATTACCGGCCACGAGTTTGCCGGCCTGGTCGAGGCCGTAGGGGAGGGCGTCGAGGATGTGAGCGTCGGTGACCAGGTGTGCATCGACCCGGTAATCAATTGCGGTCACTGCTACCCCTGCCGCATTGGTCGCCCCAACGTCTGTACATCGCTCGAGGTGATCGGTGTGCACCGCAATGGCGGCTTCGAGGAGCGGGTCAACGTGCCGGCCGCCAATGTGCACAGGCTGCCCGAGAACCTGGGGCTGGATGCTGCGGCCCTGGTCGAACCCTATACCATCGCCGCCAACGTACTGGGGCGCATGCAGCCGCACCCCGGCGATCGCCTGTTGATTCTCGGCGCCGGCGTGATCGGCCTGACCATTCTGCAGGTGGCTCGCGCTCAGGGGATCGAAGACATCACCGTCAGCGACGTCATTGATGCCCGTCTGGACACTGCCCGAGAGCTCGGGGCCACCCGCGCCCTCAACGGGGCGGAGCAGGACGTCGAGGCCGAGGTCGCGGCGCTGACCGGCGGCGAGGGTATGCCGTTGATCGCCGATGCCGCCTGCGTTCCGGCCCTGCTGCCGCAAATGCTGCGGATGGCCTCGCCGGCGGGACGCATCGGCCTGCTCGGCTTCGATCCCACCCCCAGCGACCTGGTGCAACTGGAGGTGATCAAGAAAGAGTTGACCCTGGTCGGCTCGCGTCTCAACAACCGCAAATTTCCGGAGGTGATCGATCTTATGGCATCCGGGCGGCTCGATCCGCTGGCACTGGTGAGCCATCGCCTGCCCTTCGATGATATGCCCGACGCCATCCAAATGATCGATAACCATCCTGAAAGGGCCCGCAAGGTGCTGATTCAAGTCGGTACCTGACGGCCATCCACGCTCGTGGTCCGCACGATAATCAACAAGCCACAACTGCAAGTGCCAGGAGACAACGCCATGATCAAACGACTCATAACCAGCGCCGTTCTGGGCGCCACCATCCTCGGCAGTCAGGCCGGCCTGGCCGCTGACTTCACGCTGAAATTCGGCCACCTAGCCAATGAAGAGAACATCTGGCATCAGGCTGCCGAGAAGTTCAAGGAAGAAGTTGAAGACAATTCCGACGGTCGTATCGAGGTACAGCTCTATCCCAACGAGCAGCTCGGTGCCGAGATGGATGTGATCAATAGCATCCAGTTGGGCACCGCCGACATGACCATCACCGGCGAAAGCCTGCAGAACTGGGCGCCCAAGGCGGCGATGATGGCGGTGCCCTATGCCTTCCGTGACTCCGAACATCTGGAACAGGCTGTGGAGGGTGAGATCGGCGATGAGATCGAGGCCCAGATTACCGAGCGTGCCAACCTGGTGCCTCTGGCCTGGTTCGAACGCGGTCCGCGGCATCTGACGTCCAACCGCCCGATCGAAAAGCCCGCGGATCTCGACGGCCTGCGTCTGCGTGTGCCCAACGTGCCGCTGTTCGTGGATACCTGGGAGGCGCTGGGGGCCCGCCCGACTCCCATGGCTTTCAGCGAAGTCTTCACGTCCCTGCAACAGAGCACCATCGAAGGGCAGGAGAACCCGCTGAGCCTGATCGAGAGTGCTAGTTTCGATGAAGTCCAGGACTACGTGAACCTTACTGGTCACGTGCGCAGCTGGATCTACGTGGTGATCGGCAAGGACAAGCTCGAGAGCATGCCGGAGGACCTGCAGCAGGTGGTCTTCGAAGCGGCAGATACCATGCAAGCCTATGAGGCTGACCTCTTCGCCGAGGACGAGAAACGTCTGCGCCAGGCGCTTGAAGAGCGTGGTATGGAGTTCGTCGAGGTGGATACCGATGCCTTTGCCGAGAAGGCCCGCCCCGCGGTGATCGATTCCCTCAATGAAGAGCAGCGCAAGCTTTTCGAGGCCATCCAGTCGCTGTGATGCCGTTACCGGGCGAGCCCTGCCGGGGTTCGCCCGCTCGAAGATGAGTGCCGCCCAGGCATCTTGCGGAGGATCTATGGACCCTAATCAGAAGGCGGACGAGCAGGAGGTGCTCGAGCAGTTGGACCCGCTCGCCTCGGTTCCCACCTTTCAGGGCGCCCTGGGGCGGCTGATTGGAGTTATCGATACCCTGTTCACCGTGCTGGCTGTCACGGCCCTGGTGGCCATCGCCGGCACGGTGTTATTGCAGATTTCGGCGAGACTCTTTCTGCCGTTCAGCGTCTCCTGGACCGAGGAGCTGTCGCGCTACCTTTTCATCTATATGGTGGCCATGTCGTCAGGGGTGGTGCTTCGTCAGCACCGTAACGTCAGTGTGGAACTCTTCCAGCATACGCTCGGACTTCGCTTCAGAGCTGCCCTCCACTCTCTCATTTGCCTGCTGATTGCCGGCTTCGCTCTGATCGTGCTGCCGTATGCCTGGCAGTATGCCATGAACGGCGCTTGGCAGACTTCACCCACCCTTAAGATCCCCATGCTCTACATTTTCTTCTCCACGGTGGTGATGTTCGCGCTGTTGCTGTTTTACGGCGCCATTGGCTTCCTTGAGGGCTTCGTCGCCATTTTCCGCTCGCCTGAGCGACCCGACTCGGAGTTTCCGTGATGGAAGTCATCGTCCTGTTCAGCGCCTTTCTGATTCTGCTGTTGGTCGGCATGCCCATCGCTTTCTCGCTGGGTATTGCCTCGCTGGCTTACCTGTTGCTGGAAGGTATCTCGCTGACCGTTATTCCACAGCGTCTGTATGCTGGAATCGACACCTTCGTATTGCTGTGCATTCCAGGCTTTGTATTGGCCGGAAACCTGATGAATGTCGGTAATATCACCGAGAACATCGTGCGTTTTTCCAATGCCTTGTTGGGTCACATCCGTGGCGGACTGGGACTGGCCAACGTCGGAGGCTCGATGATCTTCGGCGGTATTTCAGGCACCGCCGTGGCCGATTCGGCTAGCATCGGCTCGGTGATGATCCCCGGCATGGCCAGAGCCGGCTATGACAGGCCGTTCGCCGCAGCGGTCACTGCTGCTTCCTCTACCGTGGGGCCGATCATACCGCCCAGTGTGCCAATGATCATCGCCGGATCGCTGTCCGGGGTGTCGGTTGGGAGAATGTTTCTGGCTGGTGCTCTACCCGGCCTGCTGTTGGGTGTGGCAATGATGGTCACGGTATATATTCTCGCCGTACGACGTGGCTATCCCAAGGAGTCTCGAGTGCCCTTCCTGCAGCTGCTGCGCGAGGCCAGGACTGCCTTCTGGGCACTGCTGATGACGGCGATCATCCTCTACGGCATCATCGGCGGCTTCTTCACGCCCACCGAGGCCTCCATTGTTGCCAGCCTCTATGCCTTGGTGGTGGGCATGTATGTCTACAAGGGGCTTACCTGGCGCAAGCTTCCGAGCATCCTCACGGATACGGTGTTCACCTCTGCGGCGCTGTTGCTGATGGTGGGGCTTGCCAACCTGTTCGGCTGGATCCTGACCAGCGAGCAGATCCCTCAGATGGTTGCCGGCCTGATCCTGGACATCAGCGAGAATCCGCTTGTCGTCATCCTGATCCTAAACCTGATTCTGCTGTTTGTCGGCACCTTCATGGAGACCATCGCAGCGCTGATTATCCTCTTCCCGGCGTTGCTCGGAGTGGCCACTGGAGTGGGCATGGATCCTGTGCATTTCGCCGTCATGGCGGTCCTCAATCTGATGATCGGCCTGACGACTCCGCCGGTGGGTGTCTGCCTGTTCGTGGTCTCCGGCATCGGTAAGCTGCCCATGTTGACCGTAGCGCGGGCTATCCTGCCCTTCCTGGTCTGCAACCTCGCCGTGCTGCTGTTGGTGTCCTATGTGCCGGCGGTCTCGCTGTGGCTGCCCAACCTGATACTCGGCCAGTGAGCCTGTGACACCCACCGATATGGAGAACGTGATGCAGGACATCACACGGCTGCCGGCCACCGCCGGCAGCGACCGAATCGGCATCGTTCATCTGGGCCTCGGTGCTTTCCATCGCGCCCACCAGGCGGTCTACCTGGAGCGTTATCGCCAGCGCACGGGCGACACCAGTTGGGGCGTAACCAGCGCTAACCTGCGTGCCAACGTGGCGTTGGTGGATGCCCTGCATGAGGCCGGTCATCGCTACCATGTGGCAGAGTACGCGGACAGCGAGCATGTCACTGTCCGCGAGATCGGCGTGATCGAAGAGGCGCTGTTTAGCGGTCGTGATGAGACTGGCCGCTGGGGGCGCGACCGCGAGGCGTTGCTTGCGCGCCTCGCCTCGCCCGAGACGCGTATCGTGACACTGACGGTGACCGAGAAGGGGTATTTCCTGAGTCCGGCTAGTGGCGAGTTGCTCGCCGACGATCCGCTGATCGCCGCGGATATCGCCAGTCCCCAGACGCCGTGCACGGCTCCGGGGCTGCTGGTCGAAGGCCTGGCGCGCCGTCGGGCGGCGGGGCTGGCGCCGTTCACGGTGCTCAGTTGCGACAACATGCCCGACAACGGCAAGCGCACACGCAATGCCGTGATTCAGCTGGCCGAACGACGCGACGCCGCGCTGGAGACCTGGATCGAGCAGGAGGTGGCCTTCCCGTGCAGCATGGTCGATCGCATCGTGCCGGCCATGACCGAGGTGGACTTCGCCCGTTTGGCCGAGCTCGGCATCGACGACGCCAACGCCGTGGTAGGTGAGGCTTTCAGCCAGTGGGTGGTCGAGGACGACTTCCCTCAGGGACGGCCGGCCTGGGAAGCGGAGGGTGTGGAGATGGTCACCGACGTGGCGCCCTTCGAGACGATGAAACTGCGCATGCTCAACGGCAGCCACTCGCTGCTCGCCTATCTGGGCGCCCTGGAAGGCATCGAGACGGTGTTCGAGTCGGTCAGCCGCGATGATCTGGTTGCCCTGTTGCGTCGCTACATGCTCGAGGAGGCCGCCCCGACCCTGGCCATGCCCGAGGGGACCGACCTCACCACCTATGCCGAGGAGTTGCTCGAGCGCTTCGCCAACGACAGCCTGCGTCATCGGCTGCAGCAGATCGCCATGGATGGTTCACAGAAGCTGCCTCAGCGCTGGCTTCACGGCGCCCAGGCATGCCTGGCGGCTGGTGGCGAGGTGCCCTGCACGGCGCTCGGCGTGGCGGCATGGATTCGCTACACGGCTGGCGATGACCTGACCGGCCGATACCATCCGGTGGACGATCCATTGGCCAGTCACCTGGCGGCCCTCCACGCGCGCCACGGCGGCGAGGCCGACGCCCTGGTGCGGGCTTTCCTGGCCGTCGAGGATGTCTTCCCGCCGACGCTGGCGGCCGAGCCGCGCTTCGCCGAGGCGGTCGCCACTGCCTACACCACCCTGACACGACAGGGGCTCGCCGGGGCGCTGGCCGCCCTAGCGCGGGCCTGACCGAGAGGACCCTCCCATGGAACATACCTGGCGCTGGTTCGGCCCCGCCGACCCCATCACCCTCGACGAGATCCGCCAGACCGGGGCCACCGGCATCGTCACCGCGCTGCACGAGATTACCAATGGCGAGGTCTGGCCGGTCGCGGCCATCGACGCGCGCAAGCGCATGATCGAGGCGGCCGGCCTCTCATGGTCGGTGGTGGAGAGTGTGCCGGTGCACGAAGCCGTCAAGCAGGGCCTGCCGGGACGCGACGCATATATTGCCGCTTACCAGCAGACGCTGCGCAACCTGGCGGCCTGTGGTATCGACACCGTCTGCTACAACTTCATGCCGGTGCTCGACTGGACCCGCACCGACCTGGCCTGGCGCCTGCCGGATGGCGGACTGGCGCTGCGCTTCGAGCAAACCGCCTTCGCCGCCTTCGACCTCTATCTGCTGGCTCGCCCTGGCGCCGAAGGTGAGTACAGCGACGCCGAGAAGGCCAAGGCCAGGGACTATCTTGATGGCCTCGACGAAGCCGGTCGCGAGCGTCTGGTGAATACGGTCATCGCCGGGCTGCCCGGCGCCGAGGAACACTACACCCTGGAGCAGTTCCGCGGGGTGCTGGCAGAGTATGCCGAGATCGGCGCCGAGCGGCTGCGCGAGCACCTGGGGGACTTCCTGGCCGCCATCGTCCCGGTGGCCGAGGAGGTGGGCGTGCGCCTGGCGATCCATCCTGACGATCCCCCCCGTCCGCTGCTCGGCCTGCCGCGGGTCGTCTCCACCGCCGAGGATGTCAGGTGGATCCTTGATGTCGCGCCCAGCCCGGCCAACGGCCTGACGCTGTGCACCGGTTCCTATGGGGTGCGTGAGGACAACGACCTGGTGGAGATGGCCAAGCGCTTCGGGCCCAAGGTCTACTTCGCCCATCTACGCTCCACCCGGCGTGAAACGCCGGATCCGCTCTCCTTCCATGAGGCTCACCACCTGGACGGTGACGTGGATATGATCGGCGTGGTTCAGGCACTGGTCGCCGAGGAGCGCCGCCGCGACCGCGAGGGCGGCCCCCGGCTGCCGCTTCGTCCTGATCACGGCCATCACATCCTCGACGATCAGCACCGTGACACCACGCCGGGCTACCCGCTCTACGGTCGTCTCAAGGGGCTGGCTGAACTGCGTGGCGTGGAGCTGACGGTACGGTACCTCGATGCGTCGACACGCTGAATTCTGTTCGCCACCTGCCCTTTCATCCACAGTCATGGCGTGCAGCCAGGGCTGTGGATGAATCAGGCGGTTTCGGTGTTGACCAGGTCGCGCGCCAGTCGCGCGATGATCGCGGGTAACTCGCGGGCATGCTGGATGGCGATGGCGCCGTCCGGGGTGGCTTCCTCGTCGGGGAAGTGGTTGAGGTGAATGACCTGCATGCCGGCGGCCAGCCCGGCTTCCACGCCGACAGCGGCGTCGTCGATTACCACACAGCATTCGGGTGAGTATCCCATGGCCTCGGCGGCCTTGAGATACAAACTGGGGTCGGGCTTCCAGACACCGAGGGTGTAAGCGCTGAATAGCTGGTCACCAAAGTGTTTGGCGAGGCCGGTACTGGCCATGGCGCAGCGAATCTTGTGATCCGGACCGTTCGATACCACGGCCTTGGGGTAGTCGGTGAGCGAGTCGAGGGTCTCGGGCATGCCGTCTATGGCGACCAACTCGGCTTCCATCCGAGTCTGCATGTGAGTTCGCATGGCGGCCTCAAGGTGGGTCAGGCTGTCCTCGGACAAGGTCCCGTGCAGGCGCTGTTGGGTATCGACAATGTCGTAAAAGCGTACGCCCCGAAATTCCTCCATATACTGACGCGCGGTAAAGGGCAGTCCATGTTCGGTCAGGACATCGGCCATGACCTCGGCGAGCAGAATTTCACTGTCGACCAGGGTGCCATCGGAGTCGAACAGCAGGCAGAGGGGGGCTGGAGGTGGTATCTCGGGCATGTGGGTCTCGTGGGTCGGTCATGAATGGGGCGCCGCCGGCAAGTGTACCCGGCCGGGCGGCGCGATGCAGGCTGACACGTGGGGGATGCCGCTCTGCTGACGAGGGGCCTTATTGGCCGGTATGTGCGTCCTCGAGACGCTCCAGGGTGTCGCGATGCGGCAGGCCTTCCATGTCGCCGGAGACCTGTACGGCCTCGGCGCCGATCAGGCAGCCGCGCTGCAGGGCTCGATGAGGCGAGCCGCCATCCAGCAGGGCGCTGATCACGCCGACCGCGAAGCCGTCGCCGGCGCCGACGGTATCGACCACCTCGGCCACCGGAACGCCGGGTACGCTGAAGGCCTGCTCCTCGCCGTCGAGGCGACCACGGTAGTAGCCGCCTTCGGGTCCGAGCTTGAGGAAGACCGCTTCGGCACCCTGGTCGAGATAGAAACCGGCGATGTCGTGGGGCGTTTCCTGGCCCGTCAGCAACTGGCCCTCGGCGAGCCCCGGCATCACCCAGTCGGTATGGGCGGCCAGGTCGTTGAGGGTCTCGCGCATCTCACGCTCGCTGGACCAGAGGCTGGGGCGCAGATTGGGGTCGAATGACAGGCTGGCGCCATGGCGGCGTGCCTCGCCGAGCAGGTGCCGGGAGAGTTCGTGACAACCGGGCGAGAGTGCCGGCGGGATGCCGGTGGCGTGCAGGTGGCGCAAGGCCGGGAAATCGACATCGTCGGCATCGGCAGGAGAAAGCTGGCTGGCGGCGCTGCCCTGTCGGCGGTACTCGACATGCGGGTCGGCGCCTTCCAGGGCGCGTTCCTTGAAGACCAGCCCCGTCGCATGGTCGTCATCGGTCCTGAGGTGTCGACAGTCCAGGCCTTCCGTTTCGAGTGTGTGGCGCAGGAAGCGACCGAAACTGTCGTTGCCTACACGGCTCAACCAGCCGACATGAAAGCCCAGGCGTGCCAGGCCGATGGCCACATTGGTGTCGGCACCGGCAATGCGGCGTTGAAAGTGAGCCACTTCCGCCAGGTCACCGGGCGTATCGGCCATGAAGAGGTTCATGGCCTCGCCGAAGGCAAGAATTTCCGGAGAGGAGGCGTATGTCATGGGGATGTCTCGTCGGTAGTGGAGGCACTTTGTGCACGGCGGGTCGAGCCGCGCGGTATCAGCTGGGGGGTAAAGCGCTGATGTCGCGGTACCGGAGCAATGGGCTGTGCCTGACGGTCACGCAGTCGCCCGACGGCAGCCTGGCCGATGGCATCCGTGGGTTGGGCCAGCGTGGTGATGCCGGGTGTGACCATCTGGCACCAGTCGAGCTCGTCGATTCCCATCAGGCCGGTGTCGCCGAGGGGTGCCCGGTGAGTCTGTAAGGCACGGGTTACCGCCAGGGTGACCTGGCCGTTGCCGCACAGAATGGCGGCGGGATGCCCGTCCGGGGTATCGAGAAAGGCGCTCAATTCATGATCGAGGCTGGTCGTGTCGTCGAGGTCGAGGCTCAGTACCTCTCCTGCGAGTTGACGTTCGGGACATTCCGACTCGAAGCGTGCCACCCGGGTCTGACGCGAGCTGGCGCGCGTTGGAGGTTCGGTCACGAACAATACTCGCCAATATCCCTGTTCGGTCAGGTGGTCGAGCGCCATGTCGATGGCCAGGTTATTGTCCAGCCCGACCTCATCGGCAGCGATGCCCTCCAGCGAACGGTCCAGTAGTACCAGTGGCAGGCCGTCGCTAGCGAGTTCAGCAAGGGGCTCGCTGTGTCGTCCAGCGGCATTCACGATCAGCCCCTCGATACGATAGGAGGTCAGCAAGGCCAGATGCTGGCGCTCCAGAACCGGATCGTTATCCGTATTGCAGACCATCAATGACAGCCCCTGAGCGCGACATGCCTGCTCGACGCCGTGCATCACCGCCACCGAAAAAGGGTTGCGGATATCGGCGACCAACATGCCGACCAGTCCCGAGGGTCCGCCCTTGAGGCCGCGTGCCATGGGGTTGGGCTGATATCCGAGTCGTTCTGCGGCCTCGGCAATGCGTTGCTGCATATGCTGGGATAGCCGATCTCGCTCGCCGCTGTAGAAACGGGAAACACTGGTTTTTGAGACACCAGCATCGCGAGCGACTTCCAGAATAGTGGCAGGTCGAGGTGTGGCTGACATGGAGGCTCGATATCAAATGGGAACGTTCCCATAGTAGGCAGCGGGCTGACCGTACAGCAAGGCTGTCGACACTAGACATAGGTCGAAAGCACCTTTACTGGACTGGATGTACAAGTGGGGGAGCCAAGTTGGCGATTTCTGGCCACGGAGCCGCTGGATCGACGCTCTCGGCAGTTCGCTTTAGTGGGGGAAGAAGGTGGCAGTGCTCTTGACTGAGCACTGCCTGACAGCGAACTTCTGCTAGGGGAAGGTGAGTGACTTCAACCGGATGTGAACAACAGGGACAGCACACCGACCAGGTAGCAGGTGGCCATGGCCAGACTCTCGAACCCGATGCGGCCAGGGCCGAGGCGCTCGCGGTGAATCATGCCGACCATCAGGATTGCGGTCATCAGCAGCGACAGGGCGACCCACAGCGCCACCGGGTCGGAGATGGCGTGATAGATCGAACCGCCGCGGTAGGCGATATCCGAGGCGGCGACGAAGAGCGTATCGAAGGCGTTGCCGCCGATGATGCCGGCCACGGCCAGGGTCAGGGCGCCACGCCGCACGGCGGCCACCGAGGTGACCAGCTCGGGCAGCGAGGTCACCACCGCTGTCATCAGGACACCGACCACCGATTGGCCAAGGCCGGTCGCCGAGGCGATGACGGAGGCGGCACGCTCGAGCAGAAAGCCACTGGCGGCGAGCGCCAGGGCCAGGCCGACGAAGCTCAGCCACAGGTTCAGGGCCGAGCGCGTCATGGCCTGTTCATCGGGGATATCGGGTTGTGTCTCGCGGGTATGGGCCGGTCGCCACATCGGCCTGTCCTTGGTGCGGTCCGCCAGGCGCAGCCCGAACAGGTAGCCCAGAAACAGCAGCGGCGTGATCGGGTGAACCTGCCACAGGGTCCATTCCGGGGCGAAGCGCCCTACCAGCACCAGCGACAGCAGGCACAGCAGTAGCCCGCCCTGCATGAGGTTGCCTATTGAGGCAGCGGCATGTTCCAGGTTGGCGCGCCGGTGGACCAGATCCGCGATGGTCAGGAAGAGGGTCTGCACGGCGATGCCGCCCAGCGCATTGCTCATGGCCAGCGTCGGATGGTCGGACAGTGCCGCGGATACCGAGAGCACCAGTCCGGACAGGGAGGTCGCCATGCCCAGCAGTACGGCGCCGGCGATGGCTTCGCCCAGTCCGGTGCGATCCGCCAGGTCGTCGACGATGCGCGTCAGCTTGGTGCCGGCCACGCCGATCACCAGAGTGCAGCCGATGAAGAGGGCAATGGCGGTGCCCAGATCGAGGTCTGTCAGCAAGAGAGCCTCCCCGTCAACGGCAGTGGGCGAGGGTGGTGTCGGCCGGGGCTTGTGGCCCGGGCGCTGGGGGGATCGGACATCTCGGCTCCTGCTCTGTGGCGCTGGACGTTGGTGAAGTCGCCCTGTCATGATGCTGGCATGGGGCGATACAGGATCGTCAGTTCACAGTCTTCATGCGGAGGCCGTCAAGTCATGAAACGCCATATGCTCTGGTCGGTAGTCGGTTATACGGCCGTCATCGGCGCCAGCTTGCTGACGCGACGTTCGGCTCGCGAGGCCTATCGCAGGACGACCGGCGATACGCCGCCTGAAAATCCCGCTCGACGAGATACGCGCTGGCGCGATGCGCTGGTCTGGGGCATGGCCAGTGGTGCTCTGGTCGGCGTGGCGCGCGTGGTAGGCAGCCGTCTGGGTGAAGAGGCCAAGCGGCGTGGCGAGCGGTCCCGTCCCCGGCGTGCCCTGAGACACTTGAAAGACTGACTGCACCGAGAAGCAGCGTACCGCTTGTCACCAGGCTGAGGCCGGGCTGCTCAGTTGACCATTACCCGGGGCTGGGAGAGGCGTGCGATCACGGTCGGCAGCTGAAACATGCTGGTAATGCCGATAGCGCCTTCCGGCGTCTCCTCGACATCCGGGAAGCGGTTGAGGTGGATGACCGTCATGCCGGCGGCGAGTGCCGCCTGAATACCGACCAGGGAGTCGTCGATGGCAACGCAATCGGCAGCGGCAAACCCCATGATGCTGGCGGCATGCAGATAGATGCAGGGGTCAGGTTTCCAGCACTGTGCGTCGTAGGCGCTGAATAGACAGTCGCCGAAGAGTTCGTCCAGGCCGGTGGCCTGGAGGGACGTGCGGATCTTGGTTTCCGGGCCGTTGGAAACCACGCCCATGGGGATGTTCGACAGGGCGGCCAGGGCTTCAGTGGCGCCTTCGATGGGCTTGAGGTCGGTCGCCAGGCGGCGGTTGAGGTTGGCGCGCATTTCGCGCTCCAGTGGCTCGAGGCGGGAGGCGTCGACCGAGCCGTGGCGGCGTTCCAGTTCGGCGACGATATGCCGGAAGCGTGCGCCGCGGAACTCTCCGATATAGTCGCCGGCGTCGAAGGGCAGGCCCACGGCGTTGAGGCTGCTGGCCATCTCGTCGGCCAACAGCGGTTCGCTGTCGACCAGGGTGCCGTCGCAATCGAAGAGCAGGCAGAGAGGGCGCATTGTCACTGAGCCTCGTTGAAGATGTTGATAAGCGAACACGATGCGTTGACCAGATGATGCTTTATGGTAATTAAAGACCATATCGCGCGTTTTGTGAACAGTGTTTTTCAACAGTTCATCATCGCTTCAACGCTTGCGCCCCGAAATGGCCGGGCAGGATGCGGCCTGGCAGGCGTTCGCACCTGAACATTGGCGTGCCCTCGAGGAGCCGAGGGCGCTCACGCAAAGGGCGGCAATGAGCCGCCCTTGTCATGGCGCAGGCGTTGCCTGCGATCAGGTGACGCGCGGGTCCAGCTCGCCACGCGCATAGCGCTGGAACATCTCCTCGAGGTTGATCGGCTTGATCTTCGCCGCGTTGCCGGCAGCGCCGAAGGCTTCGTAGCGGGCCTTGCAGACGCCCTTCATGGCCGCGGTGCTGGCCTTGAGGAACTTGCGCGGATCGAACTCGGCCGGGTTCTCGGCCAGGAAGCGGCGCACCGCGGCGGTGGAGGCCAGGCGCAGGTCGGTGTCGACATTGACCTTGCGCACCCCGTGCCGGATGCCCTCGACGATTTCCTCGACCGGTACGCCATAGGTTTCCGGGATCTCGCCGCCGTGCTCGTTGATCATCTCGAGCCATTCCTGTGGCACGGAGGATGAACCGTGCATCACCAGGTGCGTTTCCGGGATGCGGGCGTGGATCTCCTTGATGCGCTGGATGGAGAGGGTGTCGCCGGTGGGCGGGCGCGTGAACTTGTAGGCGCCGTGGCTGGTGCCGATGGCGATCGCCAGGGCGTCCACATGGGTTGCCTTGACGAACTCGGCCGCCTCTTCCGGATCGGTGAGCAGCTGGTCGTGATCGAGCTTGCCGGCGGCGCCGACGCCGTCTTCCTCGCCGGCCATGCCGGTTTCCAGACTGCCCAGGCAGCCCAGCTCGCCCTCGACGGAGACGCCGCAGGCATGCGCCATCTCGACGGTACGGCGCGTTACCTCGACGTTGTAGTCATAGCTGGCCGGGGTCTTGCCGTCCTCGCCCAGCGAGCCGTCCATCATAACCGACGAGAAGCCGAGCTGGATGGAGCGTTGGCACACGCCGGGGCTGGTGCCGTGATCCTGGTGCATGGCCACCGGGATGTGCGGAAACTCTTCCACGGCCGCCAGGATAAGGTGGCGGAGAAAGGGCGCGCCGGCGTACTTGCGGGCCCCGGCGGAGGCCTGAATGATCACCGGCGAGTCGGTCTCGTCGGCGGCCTCCATGATGGCGCGCATCTGCTCGAGGTTGTTGACGTTGAATGCGGGGATGCCGTAGCCGTGTTCGGCGGCGTGATCCAGCATCTGGCGCATGCTGATGAGTGCCATGAAGCTTCCTCTGGGGTCGATAGCGGGTCTTGAGAGTGTGGCGCCCCGGGTGGCGCCAGCAGTTGCATCGGATTGGCCCGGGCGTGCGTGCCCGGGCCGCAGGCGTGAGCCTTATTGTGCGGCGGCTTCCAGGGCCGCGACAGCGGGCAGGACCTTGCCTTCGACGTACTCGAGGAAGGCGCCGCCGCCGGTGGAAATGTAGGAAACGCGCTCGGCAATGCCGTACTTGTCGATGGCCGCCAGGGTGTCGCCGCCCCCGGCAATGGAAAAGGCGTCGCTTTCGGCGATGGCCTTCGCGAGAGCTTCGGTGCCACGACCGAACTGGTCGATCTCGAAGACGCCGACCGGGCCATTCCACAGGATGGTGCCGTCGGCCTTGAGTTGCTCGCCGAAGCGCGCGGCGGTGTCGGGGCCGATGTCGAGGATCATCTCGTCATCGCCCACCTGGTCGACCGGCTTGGTCACGGCGCTGGCGCTTTCGGAAAACTCGGTGGCGACCACCACGTCGCTGGGCAGCGGGATCTCGACCTTGGCCATCAGCGCCTTGGCCTGGTCGATCAGGTCGGCCTCGTGCAGCGACTTGCCGACGTTGTAGCCGGCGGCGGCGATGAAGGTGTTGGCGATCCCGCCACCGACGATGATGCGGTCGCACTTTTCGGACAGCGCGGTGAGTACTTCCAGCTTGGTGGAGACCTTGGAGCCGCCGACGATGGCGGTCATGGGGCGCGCCGGGGTGGCCAGGGCCTTCTCCAGGGCGGCCAGCTCGTTGGCCAGCAGCGGGCCGGCGCAGGCTTCGGGGGCAAAGCGGGCGACGCCATGGGTCGAGGCCTGGGCACGGTGTGCCGTACCGAAGGCATCCATGACGAAGATATCGCACAGCGCGGCGTACTGCCGCGACAGGGCCTCGTCGTCCTTTTTCTCACCGCGGTTGTAACGCACGTTCTCGAGCAGTGCCACTTCGCCGTCCGCCAGCTCGACCTGGGTGTCGAAGTAGTCCTTGACCAGGCGCACCGGGCGCTCGAGCAGTTCGCTCAGGTGGTCGGCCACCGGCGCCAGGGAAAATTCCTCGGCGGGATCGCCTTCGGTGGGCCGGCCCAGGTGGCTCATCAGCATCACCCGGGCACCGCCGTCGAGGGCAGCCTGGATGGTCGGCAGGCAGGCCCGCAGGCGGGCATCACTGGTCACCTTGCCGTGCTTGACGGGCACGTTCAGGTCCTCGCGGATCAGCACACGCTTGCCGCTGAGGTCGAGATCGGTCATCTTGCGCACGTTCATGAAGCAGAATCCTCGTCTGGAGAGCCGAAAATGATCCGGTGTGGGAGGGTCATGCGTTGCCCAGCCTGGCGATCCGGGCGGCGACATCGAGCATGCGGTTGGCGAACCCCCACTCGTTGTCGAACCAGCACATCATCTTGATCAGGCGGCCGCCGGCGACCCGGGTTTGCGTGGCATCCACGATACCGGAGCGCGGGTCGTGGTTGAAGTCGATCGAGGCCATGGGCTCCTCGGTGTAGCCGAGCAGCCCGGCCAGCCGATTGTCGCTGGCATCACGCAGCAACTGGTTGACGGCGGCCGCCGTGGTCTCGGTGCGCACGCAGAGTGACAGGTCCATGGCCGAAACATTGATGGTCGGCACGCGCACGTGCAGGCACTCGAAACGCTCGGCCAGGTGTGGCATCAGGCGATTGATGCCGCGTGCCAGGCCGGTATCGACGGGCACGATGGACTGCATGGCCGAGCGCGTCAGGCGCAGATCGGTCTGGTGGTAGGCATCGATCACCGGCTGGTCGTTCATCGCCGAGTGAATGGTGGTGGTGACGCCATGTTCCAGGCCCAGTGCCTCGTCGAGTACGGTCAGTACCGGCACCAGGCAGTTGGTGGTGCACGAGGCCGCCGAAATGATGCGGCAGTCTGCGGTCAGCTCGGCTTCATTGATGCCGCTGACAATGGTGGCGTCGACATCGCTTTCGGCCGGCTGGGAGAACAGCAGGCGCCGGGCCCCGGCATGCAGGTGATGCTCCGCGGTGGCGCGATCCTTGAAGCTGCCCGAGCATTCGAGGACCAGGTCGATATTCAACTCGGCCCAAGGCAGTGACGCCGCATCGGGTTCCGATAGTACCCGGATGGCGTGACCGTCGATCACCAGCCGGTCGCCATCGACGCTCACGTTCCCGGGAAAACGGCCATGGGTGGTGTCATAGCGGGTCAGATAGGCGATAGTATCCAGCCCCGACAGCTCATTGATGGCGACGATCTCGAGCTCGGCCTCGCCGCGCTCGATGAGCGCACGCAAGACGCACTGGCCGATACGGCCGTAACCATTGATGGCGATGCGAAGTGCCATGATGAGCCTCGATATGCTGGCGCCGGAAATCGCAGATCGGCGATTCTAGCGCAAATCGCTGTTTACGTCCCGGGGTGGCTGGACGCGCCCGAGCGGTTTCGGCAGTCTGTGGACATCATGCCCTGGCTCATCCGCGCATGACGCTGCAGGGCTGCATCCGGTCAACCGTCAAACCACCATGGAGAGGAACCACATGACTGACATGACACAGCTGCTTGGTGATGAAGCCGACAGCCTGCTCAATCACGTATGCCGGGGGCTGCCGGCCGAGTCGATCCACAAGCCGGGGCCGGATTTCATCGACCGCGTGATGGCGGACAGCGACCGTAGCCCTCAGGTGCTGCGCAACCTGCAGTCCATCTATAACCATGGCCGCCTGGGCGGTACCGGTTATGTCAGCATCCTGCCGGTCGACCAGGGCATCGAGCACTCCGCCGGGGCGTCCTTTGCCCCCAATCCGCTGTACTTCGATCCGGCCAATATCGTCGAGCTGGCCATCGAGGGCGGCTGCAACTGCGTGGCCTCGACGCTTGGCGGGCTGGCCTCGGTGGCGCGTCGTTACGCTCACAAGATCCCGATGATGGTGAAGCTCAACCACAACGAGACGCTGACCTACCCGGCGGTCTACGACCAGACGCTGTTCGGTCAGGTCGAGCAGGCCCATGCCATGGGCTGTGTCGCGGTGGGGGCGACCATCTACTTCGGCTCCCCGGAAAGCCGCCGCCAGATCCAGGAAGTCAGCGAGGCCTTCGAGCGGGCGCATCAGCTGGGCATGGTCACGGTCCTCTGGGCCTATCTGCGCAACCCCGAGTTCAAGAAGGATGGTACGGACTACCACGTGGCGTCGGACCTCACCGGTCAGGCGATCCACCTTGCCGCGACCATCAAGGCCGATATCGTCAAGCAGAAGCTGGCCGAGAACAATGGCGGCTATCGCGCCGTCGACTTCGGTCATACCCACGACAAGGTCTACGACGAGCTGACCTCCGACAACCCCATCGATCTGGCGCGTTACCAGGTGGCCAACTGCTACATGGGGCGCACTGGTCTGATCAATTCCGGCGGCGGTTCGAAGGGCCACTCCGATCTGGGCGAGGCGGTACGCACCGCGGTGATCAACAAGCGCGCCGGCGGCATGGGCCTGATCTCCGGTCGCAAGGCCTTCCAGAAGCCGATGGCCGAGGGCGTCGAGCTGCTCAACGCTATTCAGGATGTGTATCTGGACGACAGCATCACCATCGCCTGAGAACAGGTCGATCCATTGCTGCGCTCGCGGCATGGATCGACGCTTTCATGGGCTGATCGAATGAGTCTCGTGAGACATGAAAGGGGCGCGGCCGGTAGGTCGCGCCCCTTGGTTTGGATGAGTTCATGACGGCTGCCGGGCCGATGGCCGTTTAGCTTCTTCCGGAACCACGCAGATCAGAGATGTCGCCCGGGGCTGATCCGTCGACAGGTCTCCGAGGGGGCGCTGTGAACCCTTCCCTGGGCGCTACCGATGCCATCCATGGCATCGGACCCCCTCTTCGACCTGTCGCCGGCGCCCCTCGCGAGCTCCAACGGTGATGTGGCTTCAGTCCTCGGCGTCGTCCAGCAGCTGCTCGGCTTCCTCGATCACGCTCTCGGCGGTGAAGCCGAAGTGCTTGAACAGGTCGCCGGCCGGGGCGGACTCGCCGAAGGTGGTCATGCCGATGACGCGACCCTCGAGGCCGACGTACTTGTGCCACAGGTCCGGGTGAGCGGCCTCGATGGCCAGGCGGTTGCCGACCTCGGCAGGCAGTACCGACTGACGGTAGGCGGCGTCCTGGGCATCGAAGACATCGGTGGACGGCATGGAGACCACGCGCACCGCACGGCCTTTGTCGGCGAGCGCCGCGGCGGCGTCCATGGCCAGGCCAACCTCGGAGCCGGTGGCGATGAGGATAAGCTCCGGCGTGTCGGCGCTGTCCTTGAGGATGTAGCCACCGCGCTGGATATCGGCGAGCTGCTGCTTGTCGCGGGCCTGATGGGGCAGGTTTTGGCGCGACAGCACCAGGGAGGTGGGGCCGGACTGGCGCTTGAGGGCGGCGTTCCAGGCGGCGGCGGTCTCCACGGCGTCACACGGGCGCCAGGTCGACATGTTGGGCGTGGTGCGCAGGCTGGTCAGCTGCTCGATCGGCTGGTGGGTAGGGCCGTCCTCGCCCAGGCCGATGGAGTCGTGGGTGAACACATAGACGCTGCGCACGCCCATCAGGGCCGACATGCGCACGGCATTGCGCATGTAGTCCATGAAGATCAGGAAGGTCGCGGCATAGGGCACGAAGCCGCCATGCAGGGCGATGCCGTTGGCGATGGCGGCCATGCCGAACTCGCGCACGCCATAGTGCAGGTAGTTGCCGTCGGGGGCGCCTTCCTGCGAGCCCTCGGGGCCGATCACCTTGGCACCGTTCCACACGGTCAGGTTGGAGGGCGCCAGGTCGGCGCTGCCGCCGAGCAGCTCGGGCAGCTGCGGGCCGAGCTCGTTGAGGCAGGCCAGCGATGCCTTGCGCGAGGCGGTGGTCTCGGCCTTGTCCTGGGCCTGCTCGATCAGCGCTTCGCTGCTCAGCTCGGCGGGCAGCTCGCCCTGCTGGCGGCGCAGGAACTCGCGGGCCAGCTCCGGGTGTTCCTCGGCATAGCGCTCGAAGCGGGCCTGCCAGTCGGCCTGGCGTTGCTGGCCGACCTCGGTGGCATCCCATCCCTGGTAGAGCGCCTCCGGCACATGGAAGGGCGCATGCGGCCAATCCAACTGCTCGCGGGCGGCGGCGACCTCGTCCTCGCCGAGTGCCGCGCCGTGGCAGGACTCCTTGCCCTGCTTGTTGGGCGCGCCGAAGCCGATCACCGTCTTGCAGATGATCAGGCTGGGCTTGTCGTCATGGCTGCGGGCGAGCTCGATGGCGGCCTTGACCTCCTCGGGCTTGTGGCCGTCGACGTTGGGCACCACGTGCCAGCCATAGGCCTCGAAGCGCTTGGCGGTGTCGTCGGTGAACCAGCCCTTGACCTCGCCGTCGATGGAGATGCCGTTGTCGTCATAGAAGGTGACCAGCTTGCCGAGCTGCTGAGTGCCGGCCAATGAGGCGACCTCATGGGAGATGCCTTCCATCAGGCAGCCGTCGCCGACGAAACAGTAGGTGTGATGGTCGACGATGGTGTGGCCAGGGCGGTTGAACTGGGCGGCCAGGGTGCGCTCGGCGATGGCCAGGCCGACGGCATTGGCCAGGCCCTGGCCGAGGGGGCCGGTGGTGGTCTCGATGCCCGGCGCATAGCCGTACTCGGGATGACCGGCGGTCTTCGAGTGCAGCTGGCGGAAGTTCTGCAGCTGTTCAAGGCCGAGCTCGTAGCCGGAGAGGTGCAGCAGGGAATAGAGCAGCATGGAGCCGTGGCCGTTGGACAGCACGAAGCGGTCACGGTCGGGCCAGTGCGGATCGGCCGGGTTGTGCTGGAGGAAATCGTTCCACAACACCTCGGCGATGTCGGCCATGCCCATGGGGGCGCCGGGGTGCCCGGAGTTGGCCTTCTGAACGGCATCCATGGAAAGAGCGCGAATGGCGTTGGCCAGTTCGAAGCGGGTTGGCATCAGGTTGCTCCTCGCCTGCGGCGGTAGTCTACAAACACCCTCCGGCCGGGGCTGGCCGGGCATTTAGCTGGCTGGAAGCGCCGCAGGATCTCGGGAAACGCTGAATAAGTAGCCGAGCATAGTGAAGCGCAAGGCGCACGGAGCACAGAAAGCGAGACATAACGAGTCGTTAGGCGAGCTTTCTAGCACCGCGCAACGCAGCGATTGGCATGCGTAGGCAGTTAAGCAGTGTTTCTCTGGGCGGCGCGGCCAAAATCGAGCGCCTATTGTCGCCGAGATGCCGGCTACCTTCAAATTGTCGCGCGATCCGCCCGGCCATGGGCGACCTTGCTAGGAAGGCTGGCAGCGAAAGTGTAGAATTTACCCCCGATAAATTGCCCGGGCCATGGCGCAAGCGCCACCCGCGGCCTGCGTCGCCGCCTGTCCCGGCGGCATGCCCTGCCGCCGTCATCCCATTATGTAGAGGGTCGAGGACGCCATGAGCGAATACTCCCTGTTCACCTCCGAATCCGTTTCCGAAGGGCATCCGGACAAGATTGCCGATCAGATCTCCGATGCGGTGCTGGATGCCATCATCGCCCGCGACAAGCATGCCCGCGTGGCTTGCGAGACCATGGTCAAGACCGGCGTGGCGATCGTCGCCGGCGAGATCACCACCTCGGCCTGGGTCGATCTCGAGGATCTGGTGCGTCGCGTCATCCTGGATATCGGTTACACCTCGTCGAAGGTCGGTTTCGATGGCGAGACCTGCGGGGTGCTCAACCTGATCGGCAAGCAGAGCGTGGATATCGCCCAGGGCGTCGACCGCGCCAAGCCGGAAGACCAGGGTGCCGGCGACCAGGGCCTGATGTTCGGTTATGCCACCGACGAGACCGAGTCCTACATGCCGGCGCCGATCCACTACTCGCATCGCCTGGTCGAGCGGCAGTCGGAGTTGCGTCGTCAGGGCGTGCTGCCCTGGTTGCGTCCCGACGCCAAGAGCCAGCTGACCTTCCGCTACGACGACCAGGGCAAGCCCTGTGCCGTGGATGCCGTGGTACTCTCGACCCAGCATGACCCCGAGATCGATCAGCAGGAGCTGCGCGACTGCGTGCGTCGCGAGATCATCGAGCAGGTCATCCCCGCGGAGTGGCTGACCGAGTCCACCCAGTATCACATCAATCCGACCGGCCAGTTCGTCATCGGCGGCCCGGTGGGCGACTGCGGCATGACCGGCCGCAAGATCATCGTCGACACCTACGGCGGCACGGCGCGGCACGGGGGTGGGGCCTTCTCCGGCAAGGATCCATCCAAGGTCGATCGCAGCGCCGCCTACGCCGGCCGTTATGTGGCCAAGAACCTGGTCGCGGCGGGGCTCGCCGAGCGCTGCGAGATCCAGATTTCCTACGCCATCGGCGTCGCCGAGCCGACCTCGGTGTCGGTCAATACCTTCGGTACCGGCAGGATCAGCGATGAGCGCATCGTCGCACTGGTGCGCGAGCACTTCGACCTGCGTCCCAATGCGATCACCCGCATGCTCGATCTGCAGCATCCGATGTATCAGCTGACGGCGGCCTATGGCCACTTCGGCCGCGAGCCGTTCGAGCATTCCTATACCTGGACCGACACCAACGGTCAGGAGCAGACCGAGACCTTCACCGCCTTCCCCTGGGAAAAGACCGATCGCGCCGCCGATCTGCGTGCGGCGGCCGGCCTGTAAAAACGCCGCCTTGCTACCTGCCATGGCGTCGCTGTGACGTCGTCGATGTCGCACGGCGCCTCGCGTCATCCGGCGTGGTGCCCTCGTGTGAGCCTTGCTAGGTTCGAAGCCAGATGCTGAACACGGCCAGCAGGCGGGGGAGACGGTCATGGGGCGGCGGATATATCGGTCAGGATGTTGCCTGTTGCTGTGGCTCTGCTGGCCCATGGCGGGGCTGGCCGAGTGTCCGTCGTGGTCGCTGGAGCGTGGCGAACGCGAACTCGCGGCTCTTCAGGAGCGACTGACAGCCTGGAATCGTGCCTATCGTCGGGATGGCCGCTCGTCGGTCAGTGATGCTGTCTACGACCAGGCTCAGGCGAGGTTCGAGACCTGGCAGGAGTGCTTCCCCGAGGCGGTCGTGGCGCCTGCCCCTGGCGTTGTCAGCAGCGATGCCCCGCTCGTCGACGGATCAGGCCCAGCGCTGGCCGATGGCCGCTTGCGGCATCCCGTTCCCCAGTCAGGGCTGATCAAGCTGGACGACGTCGCAGCGGTCGAGGCCTGGCTGCAACGTCGCGATGATGTCTGGATGCAGCCCAAGGTCGATGGCGTGGCCGTGACCCTGATATATGATCAAGGCCGCTTGCAGCATGCCATCAGCCGGGGCGATGGCCGGGCCGGTCAGGACTGGACCGCGAGTGCGCGTCGCATCCCGGCGGTGCCGGACCGGTTGCCGACCGCGCAGCGTCTGGTGCTGCGCGGTGAGCTCTATCAGCGTCTCGAGGGCCATGTTCAGGCCGAGGGCGGCGCGGCCGGTGCCCGCAGCCGGGTCATTGGCTGGATGGCCCGTGACCGGCTGGGCGATGCTCAGGCCGAGCGTATCGGGCTGTTCGTCTGGGACTGGCCCGGCGGTCCGCCCGCCATGCGCAAGCGGCTGGCCCGCCTGACCGAGCTGGGGTTTCCCGAGACGGCACGCTGGACCCTGCCTGCGGGCTCGCTGCGCGCGGTTCGCGATCAGCGCGAGCACTGGCATCAGGCTGCGCTGTCCTTCGCCACCGATGGCCTGGTGCTCAAGCAGGCCCACAGGCCCGGCCTCGCAGGGCGCGATGAGGCGCCTCCCGACTGGGCGGCGGCCTGGAAATACCCGCCACGCTCGGCGCTTGCCGAGGTGCGTGGTGTGGCCTTCGAGATCGGCCGCACCGGACGCATCACCCCGCTGCTGCATTTGCGCCCGACGCCACTGGCGGGGCGCACCATTCGCCGTGTCTCCGTCGGCTCGCTGGCACGCTGGCAGAAGCTGGATATTCGCCCCGGAGACCGGGTGGCGATCAGCCTGGCTGGGCATACGATACCGCGACTGGATAACGTCGCCTGGCGAGCGGTCGAACGTCCCACCGTCAAGGCGCCATCTCCCGACGAATATCATGCGTTGAGTTGCTGGCAGCCTGAACCGGGCTGTGAGGGCCAATTCCTGGAGCGCCTCGCCTGGCTGAGCGGGGAGGAAGCACTGGACATGGCGAGCATCGGGCCGGGGACCTGGGAATCATTGGTCGAGGCCGGGCTGGTAACGCGGCTGCTCGATTGGATGGGGCGCTCCGCCGAGTCGTTGCAGGCGGCGTCGGGGATCGGCGAGGTACGCGGGCGGCGCCTGGCAGATCGCTTCGCGGCAGCGCGCCAGCGCCCTTTCCGTGCCTGGCTGGAAGCGCTGGGCGCGCCACCCGGGGCCCTGGCCGGTGTGGCAGCGGGTGAGCGCGTCAGCTGGGCCGAGCTGGCCACGCGCCGCCGCTCGCAATGGCAGGCCCTGCCGGGCGTGGGGCCGGTGCGCGCGCGTGCCCTGCGCGACTTCTTCCACCATCCGGAAGTACGCCGGCTGGCGGCTCGGCTGGAGCAGGAGGCAATATCAGGCTTCTAGCGCGATACCTTGTTGGGCATCCGTCCCGCTGCCTATAGTGAAGACAGTCTTGCCCAACAACGAGGTGCCTCATGAATCAGCCCGCTGTGACGGTTCCCAATGGCGTGGATTATCGCGTTGCCGATATGACCCTGGCCGATTGGGGGCGGCGCGAGATGCGCATCGCCGAGACCGAAATGCCCGCCCTGATGGCCATTCGTGCGCGCTATCGCGACACGCAGCCGC
Organism: Halomonas sabkhae; assembly: GCF_030409265.1. Classification (NCBI taxonomy): domain Bacteria; kingdom Pseudomonadati; phylum Pseudomonadota; class Gammaproteobacteria; order Oceanospirillales; family Halomonadaceae; genus Halomonas; species Halomonas sabkhae. Next base: position 22,414 of record NZ_JAUFPM010000012.1, on the reverse strand, counting down.
TGGCGGGGGCCCGCATTGCCGGCTGCATTCACATGACCATCCAGACCGCCGTGCTGATCGAGACGCTGGTCGATCTCGGCGCCAGTGTGCGCTGGTCCTCCTGCAACATCTTTTCCACCCAGGACCATGCCGCCGCCGCGATTGCGGCCGCCGGGATTCCGGTCTTTGCCTGGAAGGGCGAAAGCGAGGAAGAGTTCTGGTGGTGCATCGAACAGACAGCCGAGGGGCCGGACGACTGGCGGCCCAACCTGGTGCTCGATGATGGTGGCGACCTGACCGCGCTGCTGCATGACCAGCGCCCCGAGCTGCTCGATGCCATCCACGGTATCAGCGAGGAAACCACCACCGGCGTGCATCGTCTGCTCGACATGTTCCAGGCAGGCACGCTCAAGGTGCCGGCCATCAACGTCAACGACGCGGTGACCAAGTCGAAGAACGACAACAAGTATGGCTGTCGCCACTCGCTGTCGGATGCGATCAAGCGGGGCACCGACCACCTGTTGGCCGGCAAGCAGGCGCTGGTCATGGGCTACGGTGATGTCGGCAAGGGCTCGGCGGCGTCGTTGCGTCAGGAAGGCATGATCGTCAAGGTCGCCGAGGTCGACCCGCTGTGCGCCATGCAGGCCTGCATGGATGGCTTCGAGGTCGTCTCCCCCTACCGTGACGGCCTCAATCAGGGCGAGGCGAGCCTCGACCGCGACTTGCTGGCAAGGATCGATCTGGTGGTCACTGCCACCGGCAATATCGACGCCTGTGACGCGCCGATGCTGCGCTGGCTCAAGCCCGGCGCGGTGGTCTGCAACATCGGCCATTTCGACAGCGAGATCGATACCGCCTACATGCGTCGTCAATGGCACTGGGAAGAGGTCAAGCCGCAGGTCCACAAGGTCTACCGCGACAGCACCCCGGATGACTACGACCCCGAGAGCCGCGACTACCTGCTGTTGCTCTCCGAAGGCCGGCTGGTCAACCTCGGCAATGCCACCGGGCATCCGTCACGGGTGATGGACGGCTCCTTCGCCAATCAGGTGCTCGCCCAGATCCACCTCTTTGAAGCCGGCTTTGCCGCCCTCCCGGACGCCGACAAGCCGGCCGCCCTGGGCGTGCGGGTACTCCCGCGCCACCTGGATGAAGAAGTCGCGCGTTACATGGTCGAAGGCTTCGGCGGCGTGATCACCCGCATGACAGACGCCCAGGCCGACTACACCGGCGTACCCGCCGAAGGCCCCTACAAGAGTCAGGGGTATAGGTACTGAACCGGGCTGCGCCCGGAGCTGTAAGCTTGAAGCTGGAAGAGCGCGGCTAATGCCGCTGGAAGAATGAAGAACGGCGCTTCGCGCCTGGAAGAGGGAAGAAACCCCTTGATGCCACACATCCTGGCCTCAAGCCTGGCTTCTTCCTTCTTCCTTCTTCCTTCTTCCTTCTTCCTTCTTCCCTCTTCCCTCTTCCCTCTTCCCTCTTCCCTCTTCCCTCTTCCCTCTTCCTTCTTCGAGACACAACATCGTCATCTCTTCGCCATGGGGTTTTCATCGCTTCTCGTCATGCTGGTTCGGCATCGATTGGAGAGAGCCTCATGTCGAATCCCGTGTCCGTGCGTACCCTCTTTGTCTCCGACATTCATCTGGGCACCCGCGATTGTCAGGCGGAGCTGCTGGCGCGGCTGTTGCGGCGCGTGCGTCCGGAGCGGCTGTATCTGGTCGGGGATATCGTCGACCTGATCGCCATGCAGAAGCGGGCGATCCTGCCGCCGGCGCAACAGCGTCTGGTGGCGCGCCTGCTGCGGTTGGCACGCAGTGGCTGCGAGATCATCTACATCCCTGGCAACCATGATGCCGCCTTCCGCCGCTTGAGCGGCCTCAAGGTCCACCGCGTACGCATCGAACGGCGCATGGTGCATGAAACCGTCGACGGTCGGCGTCTGCTGATCAGCCACGGCGATGAGTTCGATACCCATGTGCGTATCGCGCCCTGGATGCTGGCGCTGGGCGACGGCATGCACCAGTTCGTGCTGGCGCTCAATCGCTGGTGCAATCGCGGGCGGCGCCTGTTCGGCATGCCCTACTGGTCGCTGGCCTCCGCCCTCAAGCGGCGCAGCGGTGCCGCCCGACGCTATGTCATGCAGTTCGAGCAGGCCGCTCTGCACCAGGCGGCCCGTGAAGGGCTGGACGGCTATGTCGGTGGCCATATTCACAAGGCCGGCTTCCGCGCCCGTGACGGCGTGCTCTACTGCAACGACGGCGATTGGGTCGAGCACTGCACGGCGCTGATGGAAAACCATCAAGGCGGCCTGCAGCTGATCGATTGGCAGGGTGAGCTGATCGAGCGCGAGCCTCCCATGGCCAGCGCGCCGCTACCCGAGGACGTCGAGCTGCCGATGGCCGGGCGGGCGTCCTGAGTCGTGTCGAGGGCGGCGCTCAGTCTTCAGACAGCGCCATCGTTCGACAGGCCGTTAGCACCTCCTGGGCCAGTGACTCATCAGTGAGCGTTCGCGCGATGGCCATTCCGCCGATCATGGTGACGGCCTGCTGCAAGGCGCGCTGACGGTTCTTCGGCGCCTCCTCTTCGGCGGGTTGACAATGGGCCACGAAGCCGTCGAATAGGCGCGTATAGGCTTCGCGTACCTGGTCGTCCCGTTGCGCGACATCGCTGACCAGGCAGGCCAGCGGGCAGTTCACGTTCTCACCGCGCCGATGGGCGTCGCTCAGATACCCGAGCACGCGCTCCTGCGGACCGGCATTCTGCAGTCGCGTCACATTGTGGCGGGCGGCGTGTCGCAGCGCTGCAGCATAAAGGTCGCCCTTGGAGGCGAAATGGGCGTAGAAGGCACCACGAGTCAGGCCAGCCTGATGCATGACATCATCGATAGTTGTGCCCTCGAAGCCGTGACGCGTGAACTGAGTGGCAGCGGCGTCCAGGATCTGTTGGCGGGTGCGGGGCTTGTGATCGTCTCTCCAGGGCATGGAACCTCCTTGGCAACATGGTGAGTATGCCATGGTGCCGACCATATGTTCTTGAACATATAGTGCGGCAGTCTAGCCTGTTAGAATTTCCACGACAGGAGCCCTGACATGACTCACCCTGTGCATATCCTTGGCCCCCAATTCAGCACCTTCGTGCGCAGCGTCCAACTGTGTTGCGAGGAGAAGTCGATACCTTACACCCTGGGCGCCGAGGCAGGCGGGCAGACCCTGGCGATACATTCGTCCGAGCACTATGCTCTGCATCCCTTCGGCAAGATACCTGTACTCTTGCATGGCGAACGGCGTCTGATCGAGACGCCCAGTATCTGTCGTTACCTGGATGCAGTCTTCGATGGACCGGCCCTGCAGCCGGCGGAAACCTGGGCTCGAGCGCAGACGGATCAATGGACCGGCATCCTGGCGGGTTATGTGGATCAGGCCCTGGTGCGGCGCTATCTGCTGGAGTTCGTGTTCCCCAAGGGCGAAGGCGGGGCCATTCGTGAGGATGCGGTTGCCGAGGCTCGGCCCGAGGTCGATAGGGTGCTGGCGTTGCTGGAAGAACGTTTGGCCGAGGGGGAGTATTTAGTGGCGAGCGACTTTACCATCGCCGATGCGATCGCCGCCCCGATGCTTGATTACCTCGCGGGCCTGTCCGGCGCAGAGGCCCTGTTCGTAGAGACACCGCGCCTGTCTGCTTATGTCGAGCGGGTACGAAGTCGGCCTGCGGCGAACCGGGTATTGGTGGCACCGGATCTGGGGCGCTACTAGCCACTCACCAATGGCAGCATCCAGCCCAGGTAGAGCGGGATCAGCAGCGGGGCGGCGAGGGTGGTGATCAGTACGGCGAGGGCACCCTTCTGAGGGGCGATGCCGAGTTCCATGGCGACCACCACCACATTGGCGGCCATGGGCACCACGCCGATGAGCAGCAGGGCCATGGCCAGATCCGCCGAGATACCCAGCGTGGCCTGCAGGCCGAGTACCACGCCCAGTGCCAGCAGCGGCCACAACAGATAGCGGATCGCGACACAGGCGCCGATGAAGCGCCAGTCGACCTGGCGTAGCGAGATGCGGCCCAGTGTCATGCCGATGATCATCATGCCCAGCAGGGTGTAGGTCGGGGGGAAGACCTCCAGCCCCTCCATGACCGCGTCGGGCACCACGGTGCTGAGCGCCTCGACCAGCAGGGCCGCGAGGAAGGCGTAGATCAGCGGCAGACGCAGGATCTTGACCAGGCTCTCGCGCACCGAGAAGCGACCACGGGCGCTGAGGTAGAAGCCCAGGGTGAACTCATACAGGGTCACGCCCAGCACGCCGAACAGGTAGAGCGTGACCCCGCTGGGCGGGAGCAGCACCAGGGCGACGGGCAGGCCGAAATAGCCGGTGTTGCCGGTGCCCGCCGAGAAGGCCAGGACGGCACTCTCCTCGGCCGGCAGTGCCCGTCGCGCCACGATGCTGATGACCAGGGCGATCAGGCAGGCCGTGACGAACAGCGCCAGGGTGATCAACAGGTAGCCGGGTGTCGGCCCACCGAGTACCAGACCGCGAAAGAAGGTCAGCGGCGCGATCAGGTAGATCAGCAGGGTTGCAATCGGACGTGGATCGATGGCGAGGCGGCGCGCGGCCAGCCAGCCCAGCCCGACGAAGGCCAGCAGTGTCCACAGAGGGCCCATCAGGGTGTCGGGGTCCAGCTCAGCCATCCTTGGGTCACTCTCTTGGCGTCGATTCGGGTCTCTATCATGCCTTGGCGGCCGGCGACTGTCAGCGCATGGCGTCGTGTCGATTTTTTTATTGCATAAGGCTATAGTTGCGCCGGTTTTTATATGAAGCGGAATGATGACGACCTGCGCATCTTTCATTGGTGCCGACGTTCGCGAATCGTCACAATGGCCGCGTCACCGATACACAGCAGAGGAGCTTGAGATGAGCGCGCAACAGCACCCGATGGGCATCAGCTTTGAATTCTTCCCGCCCAATACCGAGGCCGGGCGCGACAAGCTGATGCAGGCTCGGGATGCCCTGGCGGCGCGCGATCCGCGCTTCTTCTCGGTGACCTATGGCGCGGGGGGCTCCACTCAGCATCGTACCCTGGATGCCGTCAAGGCGGTGCGCGAGTGTGGTATCGACACGGCGCCGCACCTGTCCTGCATCGGCAGCGAAAAGGCGCAGCTGCGCGACCTGTTGACGCGTTTCCGGGAAGACGGCATCAAGCGCATCGTCGCGCTGCGCGGTGATCTGCCCTCCGGCATGGGAGGCGTGGGGGATCTGCGCTATGCCAACGAACTGGTCGAGTTCATCCGCGAGGAAACCGGCGATCATTTCGAGGTCGCCGTGGCGGCCTATCCCGAGTCGCATCCCCAGGCCCCCAGTCTGGACCGCGATCTCGAGAACTTTGCCCGCAAGATGCAGGCCGGTGCCGATATTGCCATCACCCAGTACTTCTTTACGGCGGACGCCTACTTCCACTTCGTCGAACGGGCGCGTGCCCTGGGCGTCGAGGCGCCGATCGTGCCGGGCATCATGCCGATTACCAACTACACCAAGCTGGCGCGTTTCTCCGATGCCTGCGGCGCCGAGATTCCGCGCTGGATCCGCAAGCAGCTCGAGGCCTATGGCGACGACAGCGCGAGCATCGCGGCCTTCGGTGAAGATGTCATCTCGCGGCTCAGCCAGCGGCTGCTGGATGGCGGCGCGCCGGGCCTGCACTTCTACACGCTCAACCAGGCCGAGCCGACCCTGAAGGTGCTGGATAACTTGAGCGTTTGAGCTGCCATTAGGGAAACACTGATTTATTACTGCGCTCGATATCTTGGCTGCCGGCGGTACTCAATATCCTCATTTACTGGCGTGTAAACTGCGGTATTTCCGTTCCGGCAGCAGCCAACCTATCTTCGCTCGTTTCATAAATCAGCGCTTCCTTAGTGCGGCGAGCACATCCGTATAGAAAGGCGGGGACAAGTTGAAGCGAGGGTCATCCGCCCAGGAAGGGCGGATGTAGCGCCCATGGATGGGTTCATAGCGCCCTCGCGAAGACTTGTCGACGCCTGTCCAGGTGGGCACTCCAGCGCCGAGTGGTCCGTTTCGGTCGTAAAATAGAAGGGCCCCGCCAATCGATTCGGCGGGGCCCGTGTCCATCCTCAGAAAGTGACTGACCTCAGCTCGTGGCGGCGGTCCGCGTGCCATCATCGCCGCGGCCGCGCTGCATCAGGAAGAGCGCGATGCCGATGGCCAGGCCGGCCACATCGGTGATCAGGCCGCCGTAGATCATGCACAGCGCGCCAATCAACATGACCACCCGCTGCCAGGCCTTTACTGGCCCGAAGAACCAGGCCTGAACGGTGGCCGACAGCAGCACGATGCCCAGGGTGGCGGTCAAGCCGACCCGCAGGATCTGCAGCCAGGAGCCTTCCATCAGCATGGCCGGGCTGTAGAAGAACATGAAGGGCACGATGAAGGCCGCCAGGCCGATCTTGAACGACGCCACCGAGGTGCCCATGGCGCGGTCACCGGAGATGCCGGCCGCCGCATAGGAGGCCAGTGCCACCGGCGGCGTGATGGCCGAGACCACCGCGAAGTAGAACACGAAGAAGTGCGCCACCAGTGGCTGGATGCCGATCTCGATAAGGCCGGGTGCCACTACCGAGGCGGCCACGGCATAGGCCGCCGTGGTCGGCATGCCCATGCCCAGCAGGATCGAGATACACATGGCGAAGAACAGTGCCAGCAGCTGGCTGACCCCGGCCAGGCCCAGCAGCAGGGAGGAGAAGCGTGCCCCCACGCCGGTCAGCGCGATCACCCCGACGATCAGGCCGGCACAGGCACAGACCGCGATGATCTGGATCGACATGCTGCCGGCCAGCTGCAGCGCCCGCAGGATCGCGCGTGGTCCCATTTTGTGCGGCGACAGCCAGCTCACCACGGCCGCCGAGGCGGTCGCCAGAGTCCCGGCACGAATCACCGAATAGCCCATGAAGAGGGCGGCAATCAGGATGATGATCGGCGCGAACAGATAGACCTGCTTGACCAGGCGGCGGAACTGCGGGATCTCGTCCTGGCGCATGCCACGCATGCCCTTGCGGGCCGCCTCGAAGTCGACCATGCAGTAGATCGAGAGGAAGTAGAGGATGGCCGGAATCAGGGCCGCCACGGCGATCTCGGTATACGGAATGCCCGTCACCTCGGCCATGATGAAGGCGCCGGCGCCCATGATCGGCGGCATGATCTGTCCGCCGGTGGAGGCAGCGGCCTCGATGGCGCCGGCACTGCGCGCCGGGTAGCCGACCTTCTTCATCAGCGGGATGGTCAGCGAGCCGGTGGAGACGACATTACCGGCGCTGGTGCCGTTGATCATGCCCATCAGGCCCGAGGCGAAGATCGACACCTTGGCCGGGCCACCGCGCGCACGCCCGGCCACGGCGAAGGCAAAGTTGACGAAGTAGTCCCCGACCTTGGAGGCCTGCAGGAAGGCGGCAAAGATGATGAACAGGATGATGTAGGTCGACGAGACCGCCGTGGTCGGTCCCAGGATGCCGGCGTCGGTATACACCTGGCTGAAGAAGCGGCCCACCGAGAGCCCCGGATAGCCGAGAAAGCCGGGCAGGTAGGGGCCGACGAAGACATAGCCGAGAAAGATCGCCGAGATGATCACCAGCGCCAGGCCGGCCACGCGGCGGGTCAGCTCGAGAATCAACAGCGAGCCGGCGATGGCCGCGTAGGAGATCCCCATGGGCGCGAAGGAGGTGCCGGTCGAAGCGCGCAGCTGGCTGTTGAACATCACCAGCAGATAGCCGGCCACGGCCATGGCACAGACCATCAACACCAGGTCGGCGGGCGAAAGACGGTCACGGAGCTGTCGATAGCTCCAGGACACCAGGATGCCTGCCACCGTGGCCAGGATCAGCGGATAACCGAAGTGCCAGGCTTCGATCTCCGGTGCGATACGCATGGCGCCGGCATTCATCTCCTGATACATCATCACCACCCGAACCAGGGCGTAAATGGCAGGGATGAGCAGCGCATAGCTCAGCCAGCGCATCCAGGTGGCCGAACGACGCTGGTCGTCGTCGGCAAACTGCGTGCCGGCATACAGGCCGAAGCCCAGGATGAGGGCGCCGGCGATGTGCAGAATACGGAATGACCAGGTCTCCAGCGGATAAAGGTTCAGCGAGACCAGATGGAAGAGGGTGTAGGCGATGGCCAGGCCACCGAACAGCAGCCATTGCCAGCCGCTGTAGAGGCGTCGATTGGCCTCCACGGCGACATCATCGACGCCTTCGGCATTGATGGCTTGAGGGTCGTCGGTGGCGGCGTCGTCACGCGAGTCGGGAGTATGAGACATGGGAACACCCTTGGGTGTGGAACGAGGGAGCAGACAGAAGGCCCCGCACCGGCGTGTGCGGCACGGGGCTGAAGCACGGGTACGGGCTTACAGCTTCAGGTCGTCGGGAATCTCGTAGCCGTTCTCTTCGTACCAGCGCACGGCACCGGGGTGGAAGGGCAGCACGGTGTTGTACTCGAGGTTCTCGGGAACACTGAACTGGGCGCTGCGATGGATATCCATCATCTTGTCGTTGTTTTCCATGCTCAGCTTGGTGATCTCGTAGACCAGGTCTTCGGGCAGGTCACAGCCGGCGATGGTGAAGTTCCACATGGCGACGGCGCGGGCGTCCTCGTCCAGGGTCTCGTAGGTGCTGGCCGGAATACTGAAGTCCGATACCGGGTATTCTTCCATGACCTTGGCCTGCTCTTCCTCGGTGAACTCGATGATGTTCACGTCGGTCTGCACTTCGAGCTGGCTGACGGCGGGGATCGGGATGCCGGCGGCGAAGGCGATGACATCGATCAGACCATCCTGCAACTGACCGCCCAGGTCGTTCCAGCCACCATTGCGACGGTCGAATTCGACGCCGAGGGTCTCGAGCATGGCCGGGAAGTAGGTGTCGGAGGTCGAAGCGGCCGGGCCGAAGCCGATGCTGGCGCCATCCGGGATATCCGAGATCGACTCGATGCCGCTGTCGGCCAGGGTGGTGATCGAGAAGGGGGTCTCGTACATCGGGAAGAGCGCGCAGACGTTGTCCATCTTCACGCCCGGCGCCAGGGAGCTTTCGCCGGCCACGGCATCGGCGGCCGGGCCCATGGTGGTCAGGCCCAGGGCCACATCGCCACTATGCACCAGAGCGAGGTTCTGGTTGGGACCGCCGGTGACTTCGCCGCCGCCGGAGAGGCCGAGCTCATCGGCGATCAGGTTGGCCCAGCCGGAACCGTAGACGAAGTAGGTGCCGCCCTGGCTGGCCGTGCCCACGGTGAAGTTGTCCGGCCAGTCGTCGCGATCGGCCTGGGCGCTGCCGGTGATCAGCATGGCGCTGGTCAGGGTGCCGGTGATCAAGCAAGTCTTGAGGGTCATGGCGTGTCTCCCGCTGTTCACTGGTTGTTCTTGCTGATGGCGTGGTCGGCTCAGTGGGCCGACCCACGTTATGCCCTGTACAAACAGCAAGGGGTGTTCCAGAAGCGGCTTAACGCCTTTTAATCAGAGAGTTATGGATTTCATATACCACTAAAGTGGCATAAGAGCAGCCCCGCCGGGGCTGGGAGTTCGCACACTGCCGGTTCGTGGTTGTGCGGAATTCCGCACAATCCGCATTGGCCTAACGGTTCGAGGGGCCGGGGTCGAGAATCCTGACGGGCTGCAGGTCATCCTGGGGCGATGCCGGTGCCGCTTGTGACTGGCCGATGCGGGTATCCAGCTCGGGGGGCGCTTCGTCCTCGATGGGCAACTGCTCGAAGAAGTCGCAACTGACGCAGTCACGGTAGCGCATGCCGTTCTGTTCCCAGGTACGAACACGGTCCATCTCGGCGCAACGGGGGCAGACGGCGCCGGCGATAAAGCGTTTCTGGTTGGCCATACGGCCTCCTGATGATGCGGCGCCGGGCAGTTCCCGGCGCCTGTCGGGTGAAGCAGTGGTTCAGGCGGCGCGAATGCCGCTGTGTCGAAGCAGGGGTTCGACGCTGGGCTCGCGCCCGCGAAAGGCCCGGAACAGCTCGGCGGCATCCTGCGAACCGCCCCGCTCGAGGATCTCGGTGCGGAAGCGGCGCCCGGTGTCCGGGTCGAAGATGCCGGCCTCCTCGAAGGCGCTCCAGGCATCGGCCGAGAGTACCTCGGCCCACTTGTAACTGTAGTAGCCAGCGGCATAGCCACCGGCAAAGATGTGGCCGAAGCCGTTCTGGAAGCGGTTGAAGTCGACCCGCGGTACCACCGAGACCTGGTCGCGCACCTCGTCGAGCATGGCCTGGATGTCGGCGGCGCTGGGCGCCCCGCTCTCCATGTGCAGGCGGAAGTCGAACAGCGATAGCTCGAGCTGGCGGGCCATGCCCATGGCGGACTGGAAATTGCGGGCGGCCAGCAGCTTGTCGAACAGCTCCTGGGGAAGCGGCTCGCCGGTATCGACGTGGCCGGCGATCAGGTCCAGGCCTTCGCGTTCCCAGCAGTAGTTCTCCATGAACTGGCTGGGCAGCTCCACCGCATCCCAGGCTACGCCATTGATGCCGGAGATGTCGGCGACGGTCTGGCGCGTGAGCATGTGATGCAGGCCATGACCGAACTCGTGGAAGAGGGTGGTGACCTCGTCGTGGGTCAGCAGTGCCGGCGCGTCGCCCACCGGGCGCGTGAAGTTGCAGGTCAGGTAGGCCACCGGCAGCTGGAGCTCGCCGTCTTCCTCGCGACGTACCCGGCATTCGTCCATCCAGGCGCCGCCACGCTTGCCTTCGCGGGCGTAGAGGTCCAGGTAGAAGCCGGCGATGGGGGCGCCGTCCTCCATGATGTGGAAGAAGCGCACGTCCGGATGGTAGCGCGGCGCTTCGTGATCCTCCGCGAAGGTCACGCCATAGAGCTTCTCGACCACCTTGAAGAGGCCATCGACCACCTGCGGCGCCGGGAAGTAGGGGCGCAATTGTTCGTTGGAAATGGCAAAGCGCGCCTCGCGCAGCTTCTCGCTGGCGTAACCCACGTCCCAGGGCGCCATCTCGTCGAGCCCCAGGTGGTCACGGGCAAAGCTGGCCAGCTGGTCGTATTCCTCGCGCGCCTGGGGCACGGCCCGCGCGGCGAGGTCGTCGAGGAAGCCGATGACCCGCTGAGGCGATTCGGCCATCTTGGTGGCCAGCGAGTAGTCGGCATAGGTGGCGAAGCCCAGCAGTTCGGCCAGTTCCTGACGCAGCGCGAGAATTTCCGCCATCACCGGCGCATTGTCGAATTCGCCGGCGTTGGGGCCGGTCTCCGAAGCACGGGTGACGAAGGCGGTATAGACCTCGCGACGCAGTTCGCGATCGTCGGCATGGGTCATGACCGGGAAGAAACTGGGGAAGTCCAGGGTGATGCGATAGCCGGTCAGGCCCTTGGCCTCGGCATTGGCGGCCAGGGTGTCGCGGGCGCTCTGAGGCAGCCCGCTCAGGCGGCTGTCGTCCTCGAGGACCAGCTGCCAGGCCTGGGTGGCGTCCAGCAGCTGGTTGGAGAAGGTGTTCGACAGGCTCGACAGGCGGGCCTGGATCTCGCCGTAACGCTGCTTCTTGTCGGCTGGCAGGTCGACGCCGGCCAGTCGGAAGTCGCGCAGGGCGTTGTCGACGGTGCGGCGCTGGCCGGCGTCGAGCTCGGCCCAGCCCGGGCCATCCTTCAAGGCTTGCCAGGCACGAAAGAGGCCTTCGTGCTGCCCCAGCCAGGTGGTGTAGTCGGAAAGCATGCCCAGGCTCTGCTCGTAGGCGTCACGCAGTGCCGGATTGTTCATGGTGCCATTGAGGTGCGACACCGGTGACCAGGCGCGTGCGAGGCGGTCGTTGAGGGCTTCCAGCGGTGCGGCGAGGGTCTCCCAGCGTGGCGCCTCCTGCTCGGTACGCGCGACCAGGGCATCGATGGCCTGGCGGTTTTCGGCGAGCAGGCTCTCGATCGCCGGCACCACGTGCTCGGGCTGTATCTCGGCGAAGGGGGGAAGCGAGTGGGCTTCGAGCAGTGGGTTGGTGGACATGCGCACCTCGATAGATGATGGAATTGTTGTGAGAGATGCGGGCACCACGGGCGGTTTTCAATGTGGACGCGGCAATGGGCGCATGCGGCAGCGCTTGCTAGACTGCGCGCCTGCCGAGTCGCCGGGTTGGCCTCGGGTCCATCGGCATCTGCGATGCGGCCCTGGCCTGGCGACGCCTTCATCCCGACCGGAGAGACATGATGAACGAAACCCTGGAGCGCTGGAGCAGCCGCCGCGCCTTCATCCTGGCGGTGACCGGTGCGGCGGTCGGGCTGGGCAATATCTGGCGCTTTCCCTACATTACCGGCGAGAACGGCGGCGCCGCCTTCCTGATGCTGTATGTGGCCTTCGTGGTACTGCTCGGCGTGCCGGTGATGATGGCCGAGATCCTGGTCGGCCGGGCCGGCCGTCGCAGCCCCATGCAGTCCCTCGGGTATCTGGCCAGCGCCGCATCGGCCAGTCGTCACTGGCGTTGGCTGGGGCTGTTCGGGGCGTTCACGGTGTTCTGCATCCTGTCGTTCTATTCGGTGGTGTCGGGCTGGTCGATCGAGTTTCTCGGCCAGTCGCTGCGTGGTGAGTTCGTGGGACGCAGTGCCCAGGAGATCGGGGCCGGCTTCGATGCCTTTCTCGCCAACCCGGGCCGCATGGCGGTCAATCACAGTCTCTTTCTGCTGATGACCATGCTGGTGGTGGCCGGTGGTGTCGCCAAGGGGCTGGAGCGGCTCAACAATGTGTTGATGCCGTTGCTGTATCTATTGCTGCTGGTGCTGGCCGGCCATGCGGCCACCACCAGCGGCTTCACCACGGCACTGGCCTGGCTGTTCACGCCTGATCTGTCGGCGGTCAGCCCGATGGTGCTGGTGCATGCCATGGGGCATGCCTTCTTCACCCTGGCCGTGGGGGCCTGTGCGCTGATGGCCTACGGCGCCTACATGCCGGATCAGCAGAGTCTGCCGCGCGCCGCGGCCTCGGTGGCGGTGCTGGATGTGAGCGTGGCGCTGCTCGCCGGTATCGCCATCTTCTCGGTGGTGTTCTCCCAGGGCATGGACCCCGGTGAGGGCCCCGGCTTGATGTTCGTGACCCTGCCGGTGGCGTTTGCCGACCTGCCGTTGGGCGCCTTCTGGTTGTCGCTGTTTTTCCTGTTGCTGCTGCTGGCGACCTGGACCTCGTCGATCAATCTGGCCGAACCGATCGTTGCCACCCTGCAGGGCTGGGGACTGGGTCGCGGCAGGGCAACGGCGGTAGTCGGCTTCGCCGTCTGGGCCCTGGGGCTGCTGTCGGTGCTGTCGTTCTCGACCATGGCCGACGTCGAGGTGCTGTTCGGCATGAATGTCTTTGCCCTGGTCAGCACCATTCCGCCGGAGATCTTCCTGCCCGTGGGCGGCCTGCTGATCGCCATCTTCGCCGCCTGGGTGATGCCCGAGTCGACCGCCCGGCACGCCCTGGGGGTCGGGCCCGGTGGCTTTCGACTGTGGCGTAACCTGGTGCGCTGGGTGTCGATCCCGCTGACGCTGGTAGTATTGGGGGCCGGTCTACTGTGAGTCACCGATGTATCTTGATGAGGGGAGAGGCATGATGAGCGATTCGGTCACGCTACGCGCCTGGAAGGGCATGACGCCGCACCTCGGCGAACGCGTCTATATCGATCCGCAGTGCATGGTGCTGGGCGATGTCGAGCTGGGTGACGACAGCTCGGTTTGGCCCATGGCGGTGGTGCGTGGCGACATGCACCGCATCCGCATCGGGGCACGTACCAGCGTGCAGGATGGCAGCGTGCTGCACATCACCCATGCCAGTGATTTCAACCCGGATGGTTTTCCGCTGACTATCGGCAATGAGGTCACCATTGGCCACAAGGCGATCCTGCATGGCTGTACCCTGGGCGACCGCATCCTGGTCGGCATGGGAGCCATCGTCATGGATGGCGCCGTGGTCGAGGATGAGGTCATCATCGCCGCCGGCGCCGTGGTGCCGCCGGGCAAGCAGCTGGCCGGCGGTCATGTGTATGCCGGCAATCCGGCCAAGGCGCTGCGGCCGCTCAAGGACAAGGAGCGCGCCTTCTTTGCCTATACGGCCGGCAATTACGTGAAGCTCAAGGACGAGTACCTGGCCGCCGTCGAAGGTTGATCGCGGAGCCAGCCGCTGCAGTGGTTGGGAACCTGCCGGAAAATCGCCTTAACTGATTGTTCTGCATGAGGCCTGTGCGCGATAATGGATGTTTATCCAGTGATCGAGGTATCCGCACATGGCGAATTTTGGCACCCACATCAGCGTGGCGGCCGGTAGTGGCTGCGTGCTGGCGCTGGGGGGCTGGCACTTCGGTCTCTGGACCCCATGGCAGGCCTGGCCGCTTATGCTGTTGACCACGCTGGGCGGCATTCTGCCGGATATCGATTCGGATCATTCGCATTCGGTGCGCCTGGTATTCGGCCTGCTGGCCTTCATGTCGGCCGCGGCAGGCGCCTGGTTGCTGCAGTCGCAACTGGCCTTCAGCTATTGGCTGATGGCCTGTGCCGGCATCTATGCCGGGGTGCGCTATGTGCTGGCTCCGGTCTTCAAAAGCTTTTCGGTGCATCGTGGCATCTGGCACTCGCTGCTGGCGGCCGTCTTTTTTGCCTGGACGGGTAGTACGCTGAGCCATGCTGCCCTGGGGCAGCCGTCCTGGCTGGCCTGGACGCATGGCCTGGCGCTGCTGGTGGGTTGTCTGGTGCATCTGACGCTCGATGAGCTGTACAGCGTCGACCTGGAGGGCGCGCGCCTCAAGCGCTCCTTCGGGACCGCCCTCAAGCTGTTCGATTATGACAGACCGTGGCGTGCCGTCGCGCTGATCCTGCTGATGCTGGCCATGCTGCCGTGGTTGCCGAACTGGATGGGCCTGCAGGCGGTGGGGCAGCAGTGGCTGGCGCTCTGGCCGAGCTGAATGGCGCTCTTCACAATCCCTTCATGCTTTGCTCATGATGCCGTCAGCTATGGCGTGTAACATGGCTGGCCATGTGTTGGGGGGACTGAAGCAACGGCAGATAGTCCCTCTACCCCCTTGAGCCAGGAGCCAGAGCCCATGAGCCAGGACATGAGCATCAGTGATGTGCTGCAGCGCCTGCAGGACGAGGCGAAGGCGGGCAACGTCGCCGTCGGTACCCTGGTCGATGCCCTGAACTCGCGCGGCTTCGGCCCCTTGTTGCTGGCCCCGGCATTGATCGCGATGCTGCCCACCGGCGGGATCCCCGGCGTGCCCAGCGTGTGTGGCGTGCTGATCTTCCTGATCGCCATCCAGGGCCTCATGGGCAAGTCGTCGCCCTGGGTACCAAAACGTCTGCGCCGCCTGGCGGTGAAACAGCAGGCCCTGACGGCCATGACGGAGCGGGCCATGCCGGTGGCTCAGCGCCTCGATCGCTGGTTTCGGCCGCGCCTGGTCGTGCTGACCCGAGCGCCGGTCAGTCAGGTAGTGGCGTTGATCTGTGCCGTCAGCGGGCTGGCAATGATCCCCCTGGAGCTGGTCCCGTTCGCCAGTGGCATCCCGGCACTGGCGGTGACCCTGGTGGCCATCGGCATGAGCACCCGCGACGGCGCCATGGTGGTACTGGCGGCCCTGGCCATTGCCGCTGGCGGCGGCCTGTTCACCCTGCTGGGATAATCGGCGGTACGGCGGCTGCCCTGTCATGGGGGAGCGTGCGGCATCTCGCCGCCCGGGCTCAGCTTTCCGTGTGCCGATAGTGCTCGGCCTTGAGGTCATGCCGGCGCAGCTTGTCGTAGAGCGTCTTGCGCGGCAAGCCGAGGTTTTCGCAGACTTCGGTGACATGGCCGTGGTGGCGGGCCAGGGCCTGGCTGATCAGCTGTTTCTCGAAGAGTTCGACCTGCTCGGGCAGGGACAGGTCGCTGCCTTCATGGTCGACGCCTTCCATCAGCATGCCCAGGTGGTAGTCGCAGGTGATGCCGAGCAGCACGTAGCGTTCGGCCAGGTTGCGCAGTTCGCGGGCATTGCCGGGCCAGTCGTGGGCCATCAGGGCCGAGACGCCGGTGGCATCCAGGGGCGGCGCTTCCATGCCGCTGCGGCTGGCGGCAACCGCGGCAAAGTGCTGGAAGAGTAGCGGGATGTCCTCGCGACGCTCGCGCAGCGGCGGGATCGGCAGGGTGACCACGTTGAGCCGATAGTAGAGGTCCTCGCGGAACTCGCCGGCTTCCGCGGCGGCCTTGAGATCCACCTTGGTGGCGGCGATGACCCGAATATCCAGGGCAACCGGCTGGTTGGAGCCGAGGCGCTCGACGCTGCGCTCCTGAAGTACTCGCAGCAACTTGACCTGCAGGGACAGCGGCATGGACTCGATCTCGTCGAGAAAGACGGTACCGCCGGCGGCATGCTCGAACTTGCCGATGCGACGTTCGAGGGCTCCGGTGAAGGCACCCTTCTCGTGACCGAAGAGTTCCGATTCGATGGTGCTCTCGGGGACCGCACCGCAGTTGATGGCCACGAAGGGATGGCCGCCACGCGGGCTGCGTTCGTGGATGGCGCGGGCGGCCAGGTCCTTGCCCGTGCCGGTTTCGCCGAACAGCAGGACATCGGCCTCGACCCGGCTGATACGCTGGATCATGGCGGCCAGTCGCTGAATGGCCGGGGTGCGGCCGACCAGGCGCGGGCCGGGCGCGGATTGCTGGGCTTCGAGTTCGGCCTTGAGGGCGCGGTTTTCCAGGCTCAGGCGGCGCTTGTCGCTGCCGCGGCGTACGACCTCGACCAGACGTTCACCGGGAAAGGGCTTTTCCAGGAAATCCCAGGCGCCCTCGCGCATGGCCTCCACGGCGGTGGAGATGTCGCCGTGGCCGGTGATCAGCACGACCGGCAGGTCCGGGTCGCGGCGGCGGACTTCGCGCAGCAGGGCCATGCCATCCATGCCCGGCATGCGGATGTCACTGACCACCACGCCGGGGTAGTCGGTTTCGAGTGCCGCCAGGGCCGCTTCGGCACTCGCGTGGCATTGCGGCCGGTAGCCGGCGAGCTCGAGTGTCTGGCTGGCGGAAAGCCGCAGATGGGCTTCGTCATCGATGATCATCACCGGTAGCTCGGTGTTGTCATGCATGCGGGGATGGCTCCTCGGTGGCTGGGCGGGCCTGCGGTCCCGGGTCGCGGGGCAGGGTAATGGTAAAGAGGGCACCGCCGCCATCATGGTGGCCGGCCTCGAGGCGCCCGCCCAGGTCGTCGATGATGCGGCCCGATATGGACAGCCCCAGGCCCAGCCCGCTGCCGCTCGACTTGGTGGTGAAGAAGGGCTCGAAGACCCGTGACAGCTGTGACGCTTCGATGCCCGGGCCGTTGTCCGCCACGCCCACCTGGACCTGTTCGGAGCCGGCCTGGATCGTCAGGGTCAGCCGGGGTGCCGCAGTGTGGGTCATGGCCTGGAGCGCATTGCCGATCAGGTTGACCAGTACCTGTTCGAGCCTGACCGGATCGGCGCGAACCCAGATGTCGTCGGCCGCCCAGTCGCGCTCGACACTGACGCCGAGCTCGTTGAGACGTGCCTGGAAGAGTCGCAGGGCATAGTCGAAGCAGGAGGGCACCGAGACGCTGGTCAAGGTATCGCCGCTCTTGCGCGAAAACTGGCGCAGCTGGGCACTGATCTCCGACATGCGGTCGGTAAGCTCGATGATCTGTTCCAGGTTGGCCGCGGCGGTATCGGTTCGACCCCGCTCGATGAAGGCGCCGGCGTTCTCGGCATAGGCGCGAATCGCCGAGAGTGGCTGGTTGAGTTCGTGATTGATGCCGGCGGCCAGCTGCCCGAGCACCGCCAGCTTGGCGGCCTGCACCAGCTCGTCGCGGGTTTCGCGCAGGCTCTGTTCGGCGCGCCGACGCTCCTCGATTTCATCGGAAAGGCGCTGGTTGGTGGCCACTAGGTCCTGGGTGCGGGTCGCGACGTTGCGTTCGAGTTCGTCGCGGGCCTGGGCCAGGGTGCGCCGTTCGCGCTCGGCGAAGCGTTCGCGCTCGCGCCGCAGTCGCCAGCGTTGCCAGCCGATGCCGACACCCAGGGCGACCAGTCCATAGAGGCCGCCGGCCAGCAAGGCCAAGACCCACTGGGCGTTCACCACCGGCGTGATCGGCTTGAGGATGTGCATGTCCCATGCGAAGTCGCGCATGGACCGGGTCAGGCTCAGGTAACGGGTGTCGGCGTTCGGGCCGGAGGCGAGGTTGACCAGGCGCGTCCGCTCGTCGCGGCGCTCGAGTACCTCGATGCCGGCATGTGGCAGGGGGGCATCGCCATAGCGCCGCGAGGCATGGATCGCCTGGCGCTGGCTGTCGCTGAGGGGCTGCATGGCCGCCAGTCGCAGGCCGGGCTGGCTGGCCATGAAGATGATGCCGTCGTGGTCGGTCACCAGCAGTTCGGCATCCTGCTCGGCCCAGCTGCGTTCCACGTCACTCAATTGCAGCTTGATCACCATGACGCCGGCCGGTCTGGAGGAGGGATTGACCTCGTCCAGCCAGACCGGGGCCGAGAAATAGTAGCCGCGGTCGCCGGATTGCGAACCGAGTCCGAAGAAGCGGCCATTTTTCCCCTCCATGGCGTCCTGGTAATAGCGCCGGTAGTCATAGTTCTGGCCGATGAAGGTGTCCGGCCGGTGCCAGTTGCTGGCCGCCAGGGTGTTGCCCTGACGGTCCAGCAGGTAGATGTCGGAAACGCCGGCGGTGGCGCGAAAACGATCGAGCAGCAGGTTGAGCGGCATGGGGTCCTGGCCTCGGGGGTTGGCCAGGAAGCGCTTGACCAGCTCGCGGGAGGCGAGCAGCTCGGGCAGATAATCATGACGCGACAGGTGGCCCGCCAGGCTGGCGGCGGAGAGCCGCAGCTCGTTCTCGGCGTCATGGCGCAGATCCTGAAGTGCCTGTTGGCGTGCGACCTGAGCGGTCTGCCACATGCAGAGGGCCAGCCCGGCCAGGGCCAGGCCGATCAGCAGGGGCCGCCAATGGCGTCGTCCGCGACTCGCCGGCATGCTCACGCCACCGAGGCCGGCGCTGATGGGCGGTGGCGCGGCGGACGCAGTGCGCGGCTTGTGGCGTCGTGTGGTGCGAACATTGCCTACCTCGATGAACAGTCGTGGGTCATGGGTACTGCACTCGCGCAGCGGCGTTGACCCCGTGGATATGCCACTCTAACGTTTTCCTTGTCACTCGGTAATCTCGTGCTGCCTGGTGTGAGGGTCATGCCGCCGGGCTCATCGCCGAGCTGACGGGATCCCATGGCAGCGTGATGGCCATGGCCTCGCCCTGCGCGACACAAGGAGCTTCGGATGAGTGCCACCCCTCGGGCAGCTGCCTATCAGGCATTGAAGCATGCCTTGCGCGACCATCTGCCGGCGGCACGCTTGATCGACGATCCGCTGCGCACCCTGGCTTATGGCACCGATGCCAGTTTCTATCGCCTGGTCCCCCGGCTGGTGGTGCGCGTCGAGAGCGAGCCCGAGCTGCAGGCGGTGCTGGCCGAGTGTCGGCAGCGTCGCTTGCCGCTGACCTTCCGCGCCGCCGGCACCTCGCTGTCGGGGCAGGCGCTGACCGATTCGGTACTGATTCAGCTGGGCAAAACCTGGCGTGGCGCCGAGGTGCTGGACGGCGGCGAGTCGATTCGTCTCGAGCCCGGGGTGATCGGGGCGCGAGCCAATGCCCTGCTGGCGCCCTTCGGGCGCAAGATTGGCCCCGACCCGGCATCGCTCGCGAGCTGCATGATCGGCGGCATTGCCGCCAACAATGCCTCCGGCATGTGTTGTGGCACGGCACAGAACAGCTATCAGACGGTCGAGGACATGCGGGTGATCCTGCCTGACGGGGCATTGCTGGACACCGCGGATGCCGCCAGCGTGGCAGCGTTTCGTGAGCATCACGCCGATCTCCTGCAACGGCTCGAGGCGCTGGCGGCCGGGGTCCGGGCCAACACGACCCTGGCGGATCGCATACGCCACAAGTACCGCCTCAAGAACACCACCGGCTATGCGCTCAACAGCCTGGTGGACTTCGCCGATGGCATCGAGATTCTCAAGCACCTGATGATCGGCTCCGAAGGCACCCTGGGGTTTATCGCCTCCATCACCTATCGCAGCGTGGTCGATGAGGCCAACAAGGCCGCGGCCCTGGCGCTGTTCCCCGACATGGCCGCGGCCTGTCGAGCGACCATGTTGCTCAAGCCGACGCCGGTGTCGGCGGTGGAACTCATGGATCATGCGGCACTGCGCTCGGTGCAGGGCATGTCGGGGATGCCGGAGGCCCTGAATGACCTGCCGGAGGGAGCGACGGCGTTGCTGATCGATGTGCGGGGTAACAGCGAAGCGGAGCTGGAGGCGCGTCTGGGACAGGTCCAGGACGCCGTGGCGGATGTCGCAACGCTGTCCCCCTTGAGCTTCACCCGCGACAGCACCACCTATGGCACCTACTGGAAGGTCCGCAAGGGGCTGTTTCCCGCCGTGGGGGCCGTGCGTGACAATGGCACCACCGTGGTCATCGAGGATGTGGCCTTTCCCATCGATCGCCTGGAAGAGGGTGTCGCTGCCCTGAGCGGCGTCTTTCAGCGGCACGGCTATGACGATGCCATCCTGTTCGGCCATGCCCTGGACGGCAACCTGCATTTCGTCTTCCCGCAGGGCTTCGAGAAACCGGGCGAGACAGAGCGTTATCAGGCCCTGATGGATGAAGTCGCCCAGCTCGTCGGCGTGGAGTACGGGGGCTCGCTCAAGGCCGAGCATGGGACCGGTCGCAACATGGCGCCCTATGTCGAGCTGGAATGGGGGTGTGATGCCTATCAGCTGATGTGGGACATCAAGACGATCTTCGACCCTGAAGGCTTGATCAATCCCGAGGTCATGCTGAGTCGTGACCCCATTCTGCACCTCAAGAATCTCAAACCGTTGCCCGCCGCCGACCCCTTGATCGACAAGTGCATCGAGTGCGGCTTCTGCGAGTCCGTCTGCCCCTCCAAGCAGCTCACCCTGACGCCACGCCAACGCATCGTGGTGCGTCGCGAACTGGCACGCCTCGAAGCCCTGGGGGCGGAGGGCGAGGCGCGTCTCGCGGAGCTGCGTGACGCCTACCAGTACCAGGCAGTGGACACCTGTGCTGCCGACGGCCTCTGTGCGACCCAGTGCCCGGTGGATATCAACACCGGCGACCTGATGCGCGCCGTGCGTCATGATCAGAACCGGCATCAGGCGCGCATGGCGCGGCTGGCTGGCGAGCACTTTGCCAGCACGACCCGTGCGGCCAGAGGTGTGCTCAGACTCGCCGATTGGGGGCGCAAGCTGATGGGAGACGCCGGCATGCAGGCCATGAGCCGGGCGGCGCGCAACGCCAGTGGTGGCCGGATCCCGGCATGGCGGCCCGGCATGCCGGCGGCGGCACCGGTGCGCGTGCTGGACCGAGGCTCTTACGGTCCGGCACGGGCCGGCAAGGTGGTCTACCTGCCGTCCTGTGCCACGCGCATGTTCGGGACCGGGCGTGACCCGCAGGAAGCGCGTTCGGTCATGGAAGTTACCCTGGCATTGCTCGACAAGGCGGGGTTCGAGGTGGTGGTGCCCAGCGAGGTGTCATCGCTGTGCTGCGGCATGGCGTTCCAGTCCAAGGGACAGTTCGAGGAGGGGGATCGCAAGGCGGCCGAAGTGGAGCGGGCATTGCTGGCTGCCAGCGAGAATGGACGCTGGCCGATCCTGTGCGATACCAGTCCCTGTACCTTGCGGCTGGGAGAGCGGTTCGAGTCGTCGCTGGTGGCGCATGATCCGGTGGCGTTTGCCCATGACCAGCTGCTGGCGCGCTTGGACATCACCCCTTTGCCCGAGCGCGTTGCACTGCATGTCACCTGCTCCAGTACCCGCATGGGACTGGGCGACAAGCTTCATGCCCTGGCGGCTGCCTGCGCTCGGGAGGTCGTCGTGCCCGAGGGCATCGACTGCTGCGGCTTCAGTGGTGACAAGGGCTTCACGGTGCCGGAACTGAATGCCTCGGCTCTGGACGGGCTGGCGTCACGAGTCGCGGGCTGTGATGCCGGTTACTCCAACTCGCGGACCTGTGAAATCGGCCTGACTGAGCATGGCGGAATTCCCTACCGCTCGATCCTCTCGTTGCTGGATCGCGCCAGTCGTCCGAAACCCTGAGACGGCTGAACCTCGATCGCCGCAAAAAATCCTTGCGTCAGCGCCGCCAGATCCGTAAAGTACGCATCCGCTGCCGGCGACGGGCCAACCTCGCCAGCGGTGGAAAGAGGTGGAAGCCTCTGTTTTGCTTGGCGTTTTTCGGTATCATGACGAAAATCACCGATTGACAGAGCCGCGGATTTCGGTAGAATACGCACCACTTCTTGCAGGGCCCGCCAAGGGCTCGATCGGTAGCCGCCTTTCGAGGCTGCGTCGCTCGCTCGGCAACATCGAGCTTGACGCCAGGCACCGATCCTGTAGAATACGCCTTCCTCGCCAGGCGCTGATGAC
>NZ_JAUFPM010000011.1:0-525 GCF_030409265.1 Halomonas sabkhae | reverse complement strand
GCTGATGCTGAAGGTGGCCGTATCGCCGGCATCGGGGTCGCTGGCGGCGACGGTGGTAACCGCTATCTGATTCTCCGCCACGCGCTTCGTCGCGGTATCACTGCCGCCATCGCTGGTGATGGTGGGGGCGTCGTTCACGGCGGTGACGTCCAGCGTCATGGTGTGGCTGGAGGAGAACACCGACCCGTCGGAGACCGAGAAGGTGAAGCTGGCGTAGTCATCGCCGTTGGCATCGGCCGCCGGAGTGAAGGTGAGCAGGCCGTTGGCGATATCGCTGGCGCTGATGCTCTGCCCGTCGGTGACGGCGTTGCCGTCCAGCGCGAGCGTTCCGGCGGTTGGCAGGGTGTCGATGCGGACCGCGCCGAGGGTGTCACCGTCGTCTTCGTCGCTGAAGGCGAAGTCGGCGGCGGCGAAGGCGCGGGCGGTATCCTCGTCGGTGGTCAGGGTGATGTCGGCCGCCATGGGTGCCTCGTTGACGTCGGTCACGGTGACGGCGATGTTCTGGGCATCGGTGGCGCCGTCGTC
>NZ_JAUFPM010000010.1:0-38456 GCF_030409265.1 Halomonas sabkhae | reverse complement strand
AGAAGCCAGGCTGGTGCCAGGGTGTATGGCGTCAAGGGTTTTCTTCCTTCTTCAAGCGGCGCGAGCCGCGTTCTTCCCTCTTCCAGGCGCGCAGCGCCGTTCTTCCTGCTTCAAGCGGCACCTAGCCGCGTTCTTCCCTCTTCCAGGCGCGCAGCGCCGTTCATCCCTCTTCTCCCTCTTCGCTCTCGAGGCGGCGCTAGCCGCGGCGCAACCTCTCGGCGGCGGTGGTCAGCAGGTGCTCGGTGGTTTCCCAGCCGATGCAGGCGTCGGTCACCGAGACGCCGTAACGCAGCTGGCCGGGAGCCAGGGGCTGCTTGCCCTCATGGATGTGGCTCTCGAGCATCAGGCCGATGAGCGAGTCGTCGCCGGCCAGGCGCTGCCCCAGCACATCGAGCAGCACTTCGCTCTGGCGGCGATGGTCCTTGCGTGCGTTGGCGTGGCTGCAGTCGACCATCAGGCGTGGCGCCAGGCCGGCATCGCTCAGCGCGCGCCGACTGGCGGCCACATGAGAGGCCTGATAGTTGGGCTCGCCGTGACCGCCGCGCAGTACCACATGGGTGTGCGGGTTGCCCGCGGTGTCACGCACCACGGGGGCTCCCTGGGGAGACATCGAGAAATGCTGGTGAGGGTGCCGGGCCGCCTGCATGGCATCCAGGGCCACACCGAGATCGCCGTTGGTGGCGTTCTTGAAACCGACCACGGCCTCCAGGCCGCTGGCCAGCTCGCGATGCAGCTGTGACTCGGTAGTGCGCGCACCGATCGCCACCCAGGACAGCAGGTCATCCAGATAGGGCGCCAGCATGGGTTGCAGCAGCTCGGTGGCCACCGGCAGTCCCAGTTCGGCGATATCGCGCATCAGACGCCGCGACAGTGCCAGTCCCCGACTCATGTCGCCGTCGCCCGTGAGCTCCGGATCATAGGCCAGGCCCTTCCAGCCCACGGTCGTCCGCGGCTTCTCCACATAGACCCGCATCACCGGCAGGATGCGGTCATCGATGTGCGGCGTCAGGGCGGCGAGGCGTCGCGCATAGTCGAGCGCGGCTTCGGGATCATGAATCGAGCACGGGCCGACGACCACCAGCAGACGATCATCCCGGCCTTCCAGGATGTCGCGAATCGCCTGGCGCTGTTGCTGGATGCGGTTCGCCAGGGTGCTGGCAAGCGGAATCTGCTGGCGCAGTGACGCCGGGGTGGGCAGGACGGCTTCATCGGCTCGAGGCGTCTTCAGGGTGTCCTCGGCAAGAGGGGAAACGCTGGCATTCATGGGGCTCAACTCCGTGGGCGTGAACATCGTTTGGCAGTCGTCGTGCCACCGGCAGACTCACGGTCGGAGGTGGCATCCATGCCCGACCGCGTACCACTAAATCGCCAGTCATAGCCGTAATAGTCCCGACCCGGAAAGCGACATTCGGCATGCAAGCGATGGTTGGCGGTCATGATGAGCTCCTTGATGCGAGCGATTGGAGGATTACCGGGGATACAACGCGAAACCCCCGGGCGGGGTTGCCGTCCGGGGGTTTCGCAGGAGAGGCAACCCGTGCTGAGCGTGCCTCGCGGTGATGTCCTCGACAGATACTGGCGTCAGGACATGACCAGCGGCACGCGGTCGCTAAACCAATAGCGAAAACCCGGCCAATAGCCGCCATGACCGCTGTTCACACCAGCACACGCCGCCTGGAGGGCGGTAAGGCAAGTATCTGAGCAGCGATTCGGCGTCATGGTCATCTCCTGATGTCTAAGCCCATCCTGCCGTGTCACGGCGTCGATGACAAGCACCAGCTGCCGGTCACGCCCGGCGCTTTCTTCAACGCAGATGGCGTCCGCCATCCAGGGGCAGCGTCACCCCCGTCATGTAGCGGCTGTCGAGCAGATAACGCAGACTCTCGTAGACCACCCCCGGACCGGGAATGGTGCCCAGCGCCGACTTCGCCCGCGCCTTCTCGGCATAGGCTTCGTCATCGTCCTCGCCCAGCATGATCATCGCCGGTGCGATGGCATTGACCTGTATCGCCGGGGCATAGCGCGCGGCGAACGACAGGGTCAGATTCTCCAGCCCGGCCTTGGATGCCGCATAGGCCAGATGCTTGCGCGAGCCGTGCGCCGCGACGTAGTCGGTCATGTGCACGATGTCACGCAATGGCTCGCCACACGCCTCGAGCAGATCATGGGCCTCGAGGTTGATCAGGTAGGGCGCCAGCATGTGCACGCGAAACAGCTGCTCGAAGTTGGCGCCGGCCTCTTCGCCGAGGGTATCGGGCAGCCAGTCGCTGGCGTTGTGGACGATGGCGCGCAGGGCATCGGTGGTGTCCCGCAGCCGGGTGATGAAGTCGCGAATGCCCGCCTCGCTGCTGAAATCGGCCGGCAGGGTGATGACGCCGCGCTCGCGCAGGGCGTCGAGGGCCGGCCGCTCGCGGCGGTAGCTGATGATCACCGGGTGGCCGTCATCGCACAGCCGTTCGGCACAATGGCGTCCCAGGCGCTGGGCGCCACCGGTGATCAGGATCGGCGCCGCGCTCATGCCCCGCTCTCGCGAATCAGGCTGCCGACCGTCGGCACCAGCGGGTCGCGTGGGGCATAGGCGAAGACATCGGAGAAGACACGCGATGGCACCAGTCCGCAGGAGGCCAGCACATCGACACAGGCATAGACCATGCCCGGCGAGCCGGAGAGATAGACATCATGGGCGGACACATCCGACAGGCGTTCCGCCAGCACCGCATCGACCCGCCCCTGATGGCCGTGCACACGGCTATCCGCGAAGTCGGCCGGCAGCTCGGCCTCGCTGACCGCATGGAAGTGTACCTGCGTAAACCGCTCGGCCCAGGCCCGGGGCAGGCTCTCGAGATAGAAGTCACGACGCTCCTTGGCCGCCCACCAGATCTCGATATTGCGCTGCGGGTCCTCGGCCAGTGCCGCCTCGGTAATCGCCTTCATCTGGGCGAAGCCGGTCCCGGCGCCCACCAGCAACAACGGCCGCTGGCTGTCCGGATCGAGCATGCAGTCGCCACCGGGCAGGCGCAGGGTCAGATGCTCGGCCACCATCATCATCTCGCGCAGGCGGGTGGAGTTGCTGCGCTCGGGCCAGTGCTGAATGTGCAGCTCGATACGCCCATCGCCGCCGTGGGCATTGGCAATGGAAAACGGCACCCATTCCCCCTCGCCGAGTTCCACCTCGAGGTACTGGCCGGCCGCATGCGCCACGGCCTCGGCACGCCCCTCGAGATAAACGCGAAAGACATCGGGCGTGAGGTCCTCGACCTCGGACACCCGGCAGGTAAGAGTCTTGGCCGTCATGCATGCCTCTTGTCGGTATCGGGAAGTTCAATGCCCAGCTCGTCCCAGCGCGCCTGAACCCGGGACTTGACCTCCGGGTCCATGGTGATGGGCCGCCCCCATTCGCGCTCGGTCTCGCCCGGCCACTTGCTGGTGGCGTCCAGCCCCATCTTGGAACCCAGCCCCGCCACCGGGGAGGCGAAATCCAGGTAATCGATGGGCGTATTCTCGACCATCACGGTATCGCGGGCCGGGTCCATGCGGGTGGTGATGGCCCAGATCACGTCCTTCCAGTCGCGGGCATCCACGTCATCATCGAGTACTACCACGAACTTGGTGTACATGAACTGGCGCAAAAAGCTCCAGACTCCCATCATCACGCGCTTGGCATGGCCCTGGTAACGCTTCTTCATGGTCACCACCGCCATGCGGTAGGAACAGCCCTCGGGCGGCAGGTAGAAGTCGACGATTTCCGGGAACTGCCGGCGCAGGATGGGCACGAACACCTCGTTGAGCGCCAGCCCCAGCACGGCCGGCTCATCCGGGGGACGTCCGGTATAGGTGGAATGATAGAGGGCATCACGGCGCATGGTCATGCGCGTCACCGTGAAGACCGGGAATTCCTCGACCTCGTTGTAATAGCCGGTGTGATCGCCGTAGGGGCCTTCCGGTGCAGTATCCCCGGGATGGATGACCCCCTCGAGGATGATCTCGGCGGAAGCCGGCACCTGCAGATCGGAGTGCCCGCACTTGACCAGCTCGGTGCGCGAACCGCGCAGCAGCCCGGCGAAGGCGTATTCGGACAGGGTATCCGGCACCGGCGTCACGGCGCCCAGGATGGTCGCCGGATCGGCCCCCAGGGCCACGGCCACCGGGAAGGGTTCACCGGGATGGGCCTCGCACCATTCCTGGTAGTCCAGCGCCCCGCCGCGGTGCGACAGCCAGCGCATGATCAGTCGGTTGTGCGACAGCTTCTGCTGGCGATAGATGCCCAGGTTCTGACGCGACTTGCTGGGCCCGCGGGTGACGACCAGCGGCCAGGTCACCAGCGGCGCCGCATCACCGGGCCAGCAATGCTGAATCGGCAGGCGGTCCAGGTCGACATCCTCGCCCTCGAAGACCCGTTCCTGCACCGGCGCCTGCCGCACCGTCTTGGGCCCCATACTCATGATCTGCTTGAATACCGGCAACTTGTCCAGGGCATCGCGGAACCCCTTGGGCGGCTCCGGCTCCTTGAGGAAGGCCAGCAGTTCACCGATCTCGCCCAGGGCCGCGACGGAGTCCTGACCCATGCCCATGGCCACCCGCTTCGGCGTACCGAAGAGGTTGCCCAGCAGGGGCATGTCATGCCCCTTGACGTTCTCGAACAGCAGCGCCGGCCCGCCGGCCCGCAGGGTACGGTCGCAGATCTCGGTGATCTCGAGATAGGGATCCACCTCGGCGGTCACGCGTTGCAGCTCGCCCTGCTCCTCCAGCGCTGCAATGAACTCGCGCAGATCCTTGTATTTCATGGGGGCTGTTCCGTTTCCAGAAATGCAAAAGGGGCAGCATAGCATGCTGCCCCCCGGGGATGCTGTGCCTGGCCCGCGACGCGCATCGCGGGATCACGGGCGGCATGGCATCGATCAGCGCTTCTTCATGGCCTCGAAGAACTCCAGATTGGTCTTGGTGTCCTTCAGGCGGTCGATGAGGAACTCGGTGGCGGCCACGTCCTCCATGGGGTTGAGCAGCTTGCGCAGGATCCACATGCGCTGCATCTCTTCCTCGGAGGCGATGAGGTCCTCGCGGCGGGTACCCGAGCGCCGGATGTTGAGCGCCGGATAGACACGCTTCTCGGCCAGCTTGCGGTCGAGGTGGGCCTCCATGTTGCCGGTCCCCTTGAATTCCTCGAAGATCACCTCGTCCATCTTCGAGCCGGTATCGACCAGCGCCGTGGCCACGATCGTCAGGCTGCCGCCTTCCTCGATGTTGCGTGCCGCACCGAAGAAGCGCTTGGGCTTCTCCAGGGCATGGGCGTCGACACCACCGGTCAGCACCTTGCCCGAGGACGGCACCACGGTGTTGTAGGCGCGCGCCAGACGCGTGATGGAGTCGAGCAGGACCACCACGTCGCGCTTGTGCTCGACCAGGCGCTTGGCCTTCTCGATGACCATCTCGGCGACCTGGACGTGGCGTGCCGGCGGCTCGTCGAAGGTCGACGCCACCACCTCGCCCCGCACCGTGCGCGACATCTCGGTGACCTCCTCGGGCCGCTCGTCGATCAGCAGCACGATCAGGTGGCACTCGGGATTGTTGCGCGTGATCGAGGTCGCGATGTTCTGCAGCATCAGTGTCTTGCCCGCCTTGGGCGGCGACACCAGCAGGCCGCGCTGGCCCTTGCCGATGGGCGCGGTGAGATCGATCACCCGCGAGGTCAGATCCTCGGTGGAGCCATTGCCGATCTCCATGCGCATGCGTTCCTGGGGAAACAGCGGCGTCAGGTTCTCGAAGAGAATCTTGTGCTTGACGTTCTCGGGCTTGTCGAAATTGATCTGACTGACCTTCAACAGCGCGAAGTAGCGTTCGCCATCCTTGGGCGGCCGAATCTTGCCGGAGATGGAGTCGCCCTTGCGGAGATTGAAGCGTCGAATCTGCGAGGGAGAGACATAGATGTCGTCGGGGCCGGCCAGGTAGGAACTGTCGGCACTGCGCAGAAAGCCGAACCCGTCCTGCAGGATCTCCAGTACGCCATCCCCGTATATCGGCTCGCCGCTCTTGGCGTGCTTCTTGAGAATGGCAAAAATGATGTCCTGCTTGCGGGAGCGCGCCAGATTGTCGATGCCCATTTCACGGGCAATCTCCAGAAGGTCCGGCACGGGCTTTTGCTTGAGTTCGGTAAGATTCATCGGTGTGTTCAGACGTTGCTCTTGAAAGCCGGGCGATATGCGCCGAGATGGACTGTTGGCGAGACGAAAGCGCCATCGAGATGCGTTCAGAACCCGGACAGGCTGCTCTTGCATGTCAATATTCGATGGCCAAACAGGGACAACCGCCGCGAAGGGGGATGTCTGCCATGAACGTATATCGAGGGAGCAGGCTAGTTTCGCCTGAATCAGTCGAGGCGGCTCAAGGCCTGGCACACCAACTGATGCAGTGGGCTTTCTGACGACTTGGAGCTTGACCGCGGCGCCATCGCCGTTGAGCGGTCGGGAAGCATTGGGAACAGGCGAACGCCCCGATACTAGTCAACGCGAACAGGAAACGCAAGCCCCTCGTGCCCGGCGCGTCGACGAACGATTGACAAGCTTCAAAGGCGCCCGCAACCTTTAGCCAATCCATCTGAAGGACTCTCCATGACCGCGCTCCAGGACCGCCAGAACGCTACCACCGGCGATACTTCCGCATTGCACGACGCCCCCCGGCGGCTCGCTGCCATTGACCTGGGGTCCAACAGCTTCCACCTGCTGGTCGCCAACTACCACAACGGCCGACTACAGGTCGTGGCCCGCAAGGGCGAGAAGGTCCAGCTGGCGGATGGTGTCGGCGACGATGGCCTGCTCGACGAAGCCGCCATGACCCGGGCACTCGACTGCCTGGCCCGCTTCGCGCCCTTCCTCGAGGGCATCACGCCACGCAACCTGCGCGTGGTCGGCACCAATGCGCTGCGCAGCGCCGACAACAGCCAGGCCTTCATCGAGCGCGCCGAGACCCTGCTGGGCACCCGCATCGAGATCATCGCCGGTCGCGAGGAAGCCCGCCTCGTCTACCTGGGCGCGGCCCACGCCCTGGCCGAGGACGGGCGTCGTCTGATTGTCGATATCGGTGGCGGTTCCACCGAGCTGATCATCGGCGAGCAGTTCGAGCCCCTGGCGCTGGAAAGCCTGACCATGGGCTGCGTGACCTTCACGCGGCGCTTTTTCAGCAATGGCGAGCTCAGCGAGAAGCGCATGCGCCGCGCCGAGCTGGCCGCTCTCTCGGAACTGGCCAATATCCGCCGCCCCTACCAGAAGGTCGGCTGGCTCGACCCGGTGGGTTCCAGCGGCACCATCAAGGCAACGGCAGCGGTCATCGCCGCCGAAGGCAAGTCGCCCGAAGGCGTCATTACCCGCAAGGGGCTGCTCGACCTGCGCAAGCGACTGCTCAAGTGCAAGCGCCTGGACAAGATCTCGATGAGTGGCCTCAAGGCCGACCGGGCACGCGTCTTTCCGGCCGGTGTGGCCATTCTGAGCGCCATCTTCGAGGCCTTCGACCTGGAGGAAATGCGTTACTCGGACGGCGCCCTGCGCGAAGGCGTGCTGTATGACCTGGTCGGCCGCAACAGCCCGGAAGACCCGCGCCACCAGGCACTCGAGGAGTTGACCCAGCGCTACAATGTCGACATCCGCCAGGCCGACAACGTGGCCACCACGGCCATCGGCCTGCTGGATCAGGTACGCGACGCCTGGCAACTGGACGACGACCAGGCACGCTTCCTGGAATGGGCCAGCCGGCTGCACGAGATCGGCCAGGCCATCTCCCACAGCCAGTTTCATCGCCACGGCGCCTATCTGCTGGAAAATTCCGACCTCTCGGGCTTCTCGCGGCCGGAGCAGCGCCTGCTGGCCTTCCTGGTGCGAGCGCACCGGCGCAAGTTCCCGGTCAAGGAATGGCAGGCCCTGCCCAAGTCGGAACAGCGCTCGCACTCACGCCTGGCGCGGCTGCTACGGCTGGCCGTGGTGATCAATCATTCACGCCCCGAGCAGGCGCCGGCCCTGCCCCGACTCCAGGCCTCGGGCGAGGCGCTTGCGCTGCATTGTGACGAAAGCGAGGACCTGAACCTGCTGCTGGCCGACCTCGAGGATGAAATCGCCTACCAGAAGGCCGCCGGGCTGGAGCTGTCGCTCAACTGATCCCGGCCACCGACCGGCTCACGGCGCTCGCCAGCCCTCGGCCAGCGCCAGCCAGCCATCCGGATGCCCCACCGCGACGACGCGCTCCGCGCACCAGACCACCCAGCAGCGTCGGCGTTCCCAGGGCGGAATATCCCACTCCTGCAGCAATCGCTTGAGGTCACGCTGACCACGGCGGGCCAGGCGCAGGCGTTCCCCGCCCGCTCGCGGGGTCAGCACCAGCTCCACGGCTTCGCCACTGCAGTGAGCCAGCATCATGCCAAATTCGCCCAGCGGCGTGACGAGCGGGGATTGCCCCTGCCATGCGGCGCGCCAGCCGGACGGCAAGGCAGGCCGCGGCGCCAGCAGGTACAGGCTACCGCGCCACACGCGGGCCTCGGCACCCGGCCACTGCACGCACACCCCGGCATCCTGGCGGGCCTCCAGCTGCTCCAGCAGGCTTTCCAGCCGGCCGGCCGGCGGCAAGGGCAAGGCCTGCAGCGCGAGGCAATGGCGAATCAACAAGCGCCGGCGCGATGCCGACAGCTGCCACAGATCCGCCAGGCGCAGGCGTTCCGCGCACCCGCCCAGGCGCGTCAGGTCCTCGGCCGCCAGCTCGCCGAGCAGCGTCTCGGCTTCTCCGGCCCAGGCCGCACTGCGCGCCAGGGAGCGCCCCGCGGCCGGCCAGCGCTCGCGGAGCAGCGGCACAATCCGATGACGCAGGAAGTTGCGATCCTGGCGGGTATCCTGATTGGTAGGATCCTCGACCCAGTCGATACCCCGCCTCGCCGCCTCGGCTTCCAGGGCGGCCCGGGACGTCCCCAGCAGGGGGCGCTGGTGTTGCAGGCCGGCCCGTGCCTGGCTGCCCGGCATGGCGGCCAACCCCCGGACCCCGGCGCCGCGCAGGGCAGCGAGCAGGAAGGTCTCGGCCTGATCATCGCGATGCTGGGCCAGCCAGAGCGTGTCGCCCGCCGCCAGCCGCCGCGCGAAGGCCTGCTGACGAGCCCGACGGGCCGCGCCTTCCAGGCCTTCGCCGGTGGCGGTGTCGACGCTCACGCGCTCGACATGCAGCGGTACCGCCAGGGCGGCGCACAACGCCCGGCAATGCTGTTCGAAGTCATCCGCCGCCGCCTGCAGGCCATGATGGACATGCACGGCCCGCAGCGGCCGCGGGTGGCGACGACACGCTTCCACCGCCAGCGTCAGCAGCAGGGACGAATCCAGCCCGCCGGACAGCGCCACCCAGACACAATGCCCCGGCGGGGTTTCCGCCAGGGCATCATCGATCAGATTCTGCAGGGACGAGGTCTCGGGACTCATGGCATGGCCGAGCGCAGCAACGAGCTCAGGCCGGGGCGCCGATGCTCATCAGTTTCTCGTACCGCCGCTCCAGCAGTGCATCGGTGTCCATGGCCTCGAGACGCTCCAGGCTCTCCAGCAGGCTCGTCTTGATGCGCTCGGCCATCACCGAGGGCTGGCGGTGGGCGCCGCCCAGCGGCTCGGGAATCAGGCTGTCGACGAAGCCGAGCTCCTTGAGACGCTCGGCGGTGATGCCCATGGCCTGGGCCGCTTCGGAGGCCTTGTCGGAGCTCTTCCACAGGATCGAGGCGCAGCCTTCCGGAGAGATCACCGAGTAGGTGGAATACTGCAGCATGGTCAGCTCATCGCAGACGCCGATGGCCAGGGCACCGCCGGAACCACCCTCGCCGACCACGGTCGAGATGATCGGCGTCCGGAGGCGCGACATGACACCCAGGTTGTGGGCGATGGCCTCGCTCTGGCCGCGTTCCTCGGCATCGATGCCGGGGTAGGCGCCGGGCGTGTCGATGAAGGTCAGCACCGGCATGTGAAAGCGCTCGGCCATCTCCATCAGCCGGCAGGCCTTGCGATAGCCTTCCGGGCGCGGCATGCCGAAGTTGCGGCGTACCTTCTCGTGAACGTCGCGCCCCTTCTGGTGGCCGATGACCATCACCGGCTTGTCGTCCAGGCGCGCCACCCCGCCGACGATGGCCGCGTCATCGGCGAAACGACGATCCCCGTGCAACTCGTCGAAGTCGCTGAAGACGTGCTCCAGGTAGTCCATGGTGTAGGGACGCTGGGGGTGCCGCGACAGCTGCGACACCTGCCAGGCGCTCAGGTCCTTGAAGATCGACTCGGTGAGCTTGCGACTCTTGTCCTCGAGTCGGCCGATCTCGTCGCTCAGGCTGACCTGGCTGTCGGTACCGACCATGCGCAGTTCTTCGATCTTGGCCTGAAGCTCGGCGATGGGCTGTTCGAAATCTAGGTAGTTCGGATTCATGATCTAGCCTTGTTTCATCGGCCGCAGAGTGACCGGAGAGAATACATCGATTGTCGCGCATTATCGCACCCTGACAATCCCACGCAAGACACGTCACCGGATACAGGGGTGGCGGCTACAGCGCGGCGCTTGATGCCGTCGAGCAGTGAATGCCTAGCGGTACTTCAGACGCACCCCATCCTGCCCCTGCACCTCGCGCAGGGCGACCAGCAGCTCATCGGTGGGCTGCACGCGCCACTGCTCGGCCAGTTCCAGCCAGCCCGATGCCCTGGCGTTGCGATAGCGCAGGCGTACCGGCAGCCCCTTGTCATCACAGTAGGGCGTCAGGCTGTCGCGCAGGCTGTCGATCAGGCGGCCATTGACGCCGGCGGCATCCAGCGACAGCTCGACGGCCTGGCCATAGCGGGTTCGCGCGTCGACCATGGGCGTGATGTCCTTGCCACGCAGGCGCAGGCCACCCGAATAGTCATCGGTCGACACCTCGCCTTCGACGATCAGCACCTGGTCGGTATCGATGCGCCCGCGCAGCGCATCGAAGAGGTCGCCGAACAATGACGCCTCGATGCGGCCGGTGCGGTCGTCCAGGGTCACGAAGGCCATGGTGTCGCCCCGCTTGGACTTCATGGTACGCACGCCGACGACCAGCCCGGCGACCCGCTGCGGCTCGCGGGAAGGCTTGAGGTCGACGATGCGCGTGGAGACGAAGCGCGCCAGCTCCTGCTCGTACTCATCGATGGGGTGGCCGGTGAGGTAGAGACCCAGGGTGTCCTTCTCCCCCGCGAGGCGCTGCTTGTCCGTCCACTCGCGCACCCGCCGATAATCCACATAGACGTCGGCGTCAGCGTCATCGGGGGCCTCGCTGAAGGCGTCACCGAACATGTCCATCATGCCGATGTCCTGGTTGGCCTGGTTCTGGGCGGCGGCCTTGAGCGCATCGTCCAGCGACGCCGTCAGCACGGCGCGACTGGGCCCCAGGTTGTCGAGGGCGCCGGCCCGGATCAGCGCCTCGAGCGTGCGCTTGTTCATGCGCTGCGGGTCGATGCGCCGGCAGAAGTCGAACAGGTCGCGGAACTCGCCCTCGGCGTCGCGGGCCTCGACGATGGCGCCGATGGGCCCTTCGCCGACCCCGCGGATGGCACCCAGGCCATAGATCACCCGACCCTCGACGTCGACGGTGAACTTGTAGCCGCCCACATTGACATCCGGCGGCGTCACGGTGAGCCCCAGGTGACGACACTCCTCAATCAGCGGCACCACCTTGTCGAGGTTGTCCATTTCGGTGGACAGCACCGCCGCCATGAAGGGACCAGGATAGTGCGCCTTGAGCCAGGCCGTCTGGTACGACACCAGGGCATAGGCCGCCGAGTGCGACTTGTTGAAGCCGTAGCCGGCGAACTTTTCCACCAGATCGAAGATATTGCCCGCCAGGTCGGCATCCAGGCCATTGGCCTCGCAGCCTTCCATGAAGCCGGCACGCTGCTTGGCCATTTCCTCGGGCTTCTTCTTGCCCATGGCACGCCGCAGCATGTCGGCCTGGCCGAGGCTGTAACCGGCCATGACCTGGGCAATCTGCATCACCTGCTCCTGATAGAGGATGATGCCGTAGGTCGGCCCGAGCACCGGCTTGAGCAGGTCGTGCTGGTAATCGGGGTGCGGATAGGCGACCTCGGCCCGGCCATGCTTGCGGTTGATGAAGTCATCGACCATGCCCGACTGCAGCGGGCCGGGACGGAACAACGCCACCAGGGCGATCATGTCTTCCAGGGAGTCGGGCAGCAGGCGCTTGATCAGCTCCTTCATGCCACGCGATTCGAGCTGGAAGACGGCCGTGGTCTCGGCCTTCTTGAGCATGTCGAAGGTGGGCACGTCATCCAGCGGGATGGTGTCGATGTCCAGTGCGCCCTCGCCACGCGCGGCACGCACCTTGTCGACCATCTCCAGGGCCCAGTCGATGATGGTCAGGGTACGCAGGCCCAGGAAGTCGAACTTGACCAGGCCGGCGTCCTCGATGTCGTTCTTGTCGTACTGGACGCGCAGGCCGCTGCCATCGTCATCGCAGATCAGCGGCGAGAAGTCGGTCAGCTTGGTCGGCGCGATGACCACCCCGCCGGCGTGCTTGCCGGTGCCGCGGGTGATGCCCTCCAGCTTGAGAGCCATGTCCCAGATTTCCTGGGCATCGTCATCGGCTTCCAGGAAGTCCTTGAGCTGCGGCTCATCCTCGATCGCCTTGCCCAGTGTCATGCCGACCTCGAAGGGAATCAGCTTGGACAGCTTGTCGCCCAGCGAATAGGGCTTGCCCTGCGCCCGCGCCACGTCGCGCACCACAGCCTTGGCGGCCATGGTGCCGAAGGTGACGATCTGCGAGACGGCATTGCGGCCATAGCGCTCCGCGACATACTCGATGACCCGGTCGCGCTTCTCCATGCAGAAGTCGACATCGAAGTCGGGCATGGAGACACGCTCCGGGTTGAGGAAGCGCTCGAACAGCAGGTCATACTGCAGCGGGTCGAGGTCGGTGATCTTCTGGGCATAGGCCACCAGCGAGCCGGCGCCCGAGCCGCGTCCGGGACCGACCGGGACATCGTTGTCCTTGGCCCACTGGATGAAGTCCATGACGATCAGGAAGTAGCCGGGGAAGCCCATCTGCAGAATGATGTTGAGCTCGAAGTCGAGGCGCTCGCGGTAGCGGGCGTCGATTTCGGCATACTCGGCCCCCTCGCGCGGGTAGCGCGCCGCCGGGTAGAGGAAGTCCAGGCGCTCGGTCAGGCCGTCATGCGAGACCTTGCGGAAGAACTCCTCCTGGGTCATGCCCTCGGGAATGCTGTACTCGGGCAGGAAGATTTCGCCGAGACGCACCTCCACGTTGCAGCGCGCCGCGATCAGCGCGCTGTTCTCCAGTGCCTCGGGGATGTCCGAGAACAGCTCGGCCATTTCCGCCGGGCTCTTGAGGTACTGTTCCTCGCTGTAGCGACGCTCGCGGCGCGGGTCGTCCAGCGGCTTGCCTTCGCCGATGGAGACGCGCGTCTCGTGGGCCCAGAAGTCCTCGCGCTCGAGGAAGCGCACATCATTGGTCGCCACCACCGGCGTCTGGGTATCGATGGCCAGTTCCACCGAGCGGTGCACGCAGTCTTCCTCCAGGGCCCGCCCGGTTCGCGTCAGCTCCAGGTAGTAGCGGCCCGGGAAGGCGGCGTTCCACTCATCCAGCAGGGCGCGCGCCTCGCCGTGATGGTCCGACAGCAGGTGGCGGCCGACATCCCCCTCGCGCCCGCCGGAGAGCGCGATCAGCCCTTCGCTCTGCTCCATCACCCAGTCCCGTTGCAGGACGGCCCGCCCCTGGCGCTGACCATCGACCCAGCCGCGCGAGATCAGCTCGGTAAGGTTGCGGTAGCCGATATCGCTCATCGCCAGCAGCGTCAGGCGATAGGGATGGTCCGCGTCATGCGGGTTGGCCAGCCACAGGTCGCTGCCGATGATCGGCTTGAGGCCCGCGCTCTGCGCCCCGGTGTAATACTTGACCAGGGCAAAGAGGTTGGCCTCGTCGGTCAGGGCGATGGCCGGCGTGCCCTGATCCACGGTCGTCTTGATCAAGGGCTTGAGACGCACCAGGCCATCGACGAGAGAGAATTCACTGTGAACGCGCAGATGAACGAAGGGTGTGGTCATGGTGAACTCGGGTTTTGTCGTTGCATAATGGGGACTTGTGACCGCATGGATGTGAATTGGCACCGGGCAACCTACCCAATTCACGCTCATCCGGCGGCGGACCTCCCGGGAGGCGCTGTAAATACTTCCCTGTACGCTACCGATTCCTTACTTGGAATCGGACCTCCCGAGCGGCCCGTCCCCGGCGCTCCTCACCATCATGCCTGGTGTAAACTGACCTAGAATAGCGCCAGCTGGCGTTTTACCGGTCCGAAGGAGCGCCGATGCTCGGGCAGTGGTCCGAAACGCTCCAGGGCAGACAGATGCTCGCGGGTCGGATAGCCCTTGTGGCGAGCGAAGCCATAGTCGGGATGCCGGGCATCGAGCTCGAGCATGGCGGCATCGCGGGCCACCTTGGCGAGTATCGAGGCGGCGGCAATGGCCGGATGACGGGCGTCGCCCTTGACCACGGCCTGCCCCGGCACATGATGCCCGGGCAGACGATTACCGTCCACCAGCAGATATTCGGCGGCCGGGCTCAGGGCATCGATGGCACGGCGCATGGCCAGGTGAGTGGCATGGTAGATGTTCAGGCCGTCGATTTCCTCGGCCGAGGCCTCGGCCACCGTCCATGCCAGCGCCTGCTCGCGGACCCGGGCCGACAGGGCCTCCCGCCGCCGGGCGGTCAGCTGCTTGGAGTCGGTCAGGCCGTCGATGGGGCACGCCGGGTCGAGGATGACCGCCGCCGCCACCACGGAACCGGCCAGCGGCCCTCGCCCGACTTCATCGACGCCGGCCAGCCGGTCTCCCTGATAGTCGATCTCCAGCGGCGGCAGTGCAGGCTCGCTCATGACGACCCTCCCTCGCCATGGGGGGCGTCGAGCCGCGCCGGAGAGACCGAAGCGGGCAATGCCCGTCCCTCGACCAGCGCCTCGACGGCATCACTGGCGCGTCGGCTGGCATCGCGACACAGGGCCTGGTGCATGGCGGCGAAGCGCGCCTCCAGCGCCGCCCGCGCCTCGCCGTCATCGAGCAGCCCGGTCAGGGTCCCGGCGATGGCCTCGGCATTCGCGGCGTCCTGGATCAGTTCCGGCACCAGGCTGTCACGCGCAATCAGGTTGGGCAGAGAGATCCACTCGGTCTTGACCAGATATCGGGCCAGAAAGTGGGTCATCGGCGCCATGCGATAGGCCACCAGCATGGCGCGATG
The DNA here is from genome assembly GCF_030409265.1 of Halomonas sabkhae. Lineage (NCBI taxonomy): Bacteria > Pseudomonadati > Pseudomonadota > Gammaproteobacteria > Oceanospirillales > Halomonadaceae > Halomonas > Halomonas sabkhae. The sequence goes on along the minus strand of NZ_JAUFPM010000010.1, from coordinate 23,185 downwards.
ACAGAGCATGGCCTCCAGCGCCGCCGTCCCCGAGGTGAGCAGCACCAGATCACTGGCCACCATGGCCTCGCGAGAACAGCCGTCGACCAGGGTCACCCGCCCGTGCAGGCTGTCGCGCTCGGCCAGCAGGGCCTCCAGCTCCTCGCGTCGCTGCGGGGTCGCGGCGGGAATCACCAGGGTCAGGTCGGCACGTTCGGCACACAGGCGCTCGGCCGCGTCCAGGAAGGTCGCCCCGAGAAAGCGTACTTCACTGGCGCGGGAGCCGGGCAGAATCGCCAGCAGCTTGCCTTCCGCCGCCAGGCCCAGCGTCTCGCGTGCCGCCGCTCGATCATTGACCAGCGGCAGTTCATCCGCCAGCGGATGCCCGACATAGGCCACCGGCACCCGGTGGTGGACATAGAAGGCCGCCTCGAAGGGCAGAAAGGTCAGCATGGCATCCACGGCTCGGGCGATGCCCTTGACCCGCCCCTGGCGCCAGGCCCAGACGGAGGGGCTGACATAGTGGGCGGTGGTTACACCGGCCTCCCGCAGCTGACGCTCGAGCCCCAGATTGAAGTCCGGCGCATCGATGCCGATCATGATGTCCGGCTGCCAGGCCAGGGCATCGCGGCGCAGGGCGCGCCGCACGCGAATCAGGCGCGGCAGGTGCTGGAGCACCTCGACCAGCCCCATGACCGACAGCGTCTCCAGCGGAAAGCGGCTGTCGACGCCCTCGGCGATCATGCGCGGACCACCGATGCCGCGGAATTCCGCCCCGGGGTGGCGTGCCTTGAGCTCGCGGATCAATCCGGCACCGAGAATGTCGCCGGAGAGTTCGCCGGCGACCACATAGATGCGTTGGATGCCCATGGCATACCTCGCTCAGCGAATGATGCCCCGGGACGATACCTCGATGGAGGCCGCGAAGGTCTCGGTCTCCGGCAGGGAATAGCGCTCGCGGATCGTGGCCAGCGCCTGCTCGACGGTCAACCCCTGGCGATACACCAGGCGGTAGGCATCGCCCAGCGCCTTGAGCGAGGAGTTGCTGAAACCGCGGCGGCGCATGCCCACCAGGTTGAGGCCATGCACCTGGGCGGGATTGCCGTTGATCATGACATAGGCCGGCGTGTCCTTGGTGATGATCGAGCCGCCGCCGGCCATGGCATGCTCACCGAAGTGGCAGAACTGATGCACCGCCGAGAGCCCCCCGAGGATCGAGAAGTCGCCCAGGGTCACGTGTCCCGCCAGGGTCACCTGGTTGGCCAGGATGCAGTCATCGCCGATCACGCAGTCGTGGCCGACATGGGCATAGGCCATGAACAGATTGCGCGAGCCGATGGTGGTTTCGCCCCGATCCTGAGCGGTACCGCGATGCAGGGTGACCCCCTCGCGCACGACGTTGTCGTCGCCCATGACCAGGCGTGTCGGCTCACCGGCGTATTTCTTGTCCTGGCAGTCCTCGCCCACCGAGGCGAACTGAAAGACTCGGGTGCGTTCGCCGAGAACCGTCGGCCCCTTGACCACCACATGGGGACCGATGCGTGAGCCGGCGCCGATCTCGACATCCGGGCCGATCACCGAGAAGGGACCGACCTCGACGTCATCGGCCAGGCGAGCTCCGGGGTCGACAATGGCGTTGGGATGAATCAAGCAACTTTCCTCTCGGCACAGATGATCTCGGCCTCGCAGGCCACATCGCCGTCCACGCTGGCCTTGCAGTCAAACTTCCAGATGCCCCGCTTGCCGCGAATCACCACGGCTTCCAGGCGAAGTTGATCGCCGGGCATCACCGGACGCTTGAAGCGGACATTGTCACTGCCCACCAGATAGTAGACATATCCATCCGCCGGAAGTTTATTGACGGTCTTGAAACCCAGGATACCGCATGCCTGCGCCAGGGCTTCGATGACCAGCACGCCGGGCATGATGGGGTGATGCGGGAAGTGACCATTGAAGAACGGCTCGTTGACGCTCACATTCTTGTAGGCAACGATGGATTCGCCGACCGTCAGCTCCATGACCCTGTCGACCAGCAGGAAGGGATACCGGTGGGGCAGGTATTCGCGAATGTCGTTGATGTCCATTTCCATCGTAGCAACCTCTGAGATGACAAAAGCCCGCCCCACGCGACGGGCACATCCACCGATCCGACAGCGGTGGGCGGGCCGGAATTATACCGACCCGCAGCAAGGCCTCAAGAACCCCGCCCGGCTTTTTCGAGACGACTCAAACGACGCGCGATATCGTCGAGCTGCTTGAAGCGCACGGCATTGCGTCGCCACTGGGCGTTGTCCATGGCGCCCGTCCCCGAGGAATAGATGCCCGGTTCGAGAATCGAGTTGGTCACCAGGCTCATGCCGGTGACCTGGACCCCATCACAGATCGTCAGATGTCCGGAAAGCCCGACGCCGCCTCCCAGCATGCAGTGCCTGCCGACCCGCGTCGAGCCGGCAATACCGACACAGCCGGCCAGCGCGCTGTGTTCGCCGATCTGTACGTTGTGGGCGATCTGCACCTGACTGTCGATCTTGACGTCATTGCCGATCAGAGTGTCGCCCAGTGCTCCCCGGTCGATGCTGGAGCAGCTGCCGACCTCGACATCATCGCCCAGCACGACCCCTCCCAGTTGGGCGATCTTGTGCCAGCCGCTGCCGTCATGGGCAAAGCCGAAACCATCCCCGCCGATCACGCAACCGCTGTGCAGCACGGCACGGTCACCGATGATGATGCCGTGATAGAGGGTCACATTGGCATGCAACCGGCTGTGGGCCCCGACCCGGGTATCGGCACCAATCACGCAGCCGGCGCCGACGACGACGCCATCGCCCAGGGTCACGCCGGACTCGATGACCGCCTGCGGGCCGATGCTGACGCCTGCCCCCAGCCGGACATCAGCGGCGACCACGGCCGACGGATGCACACCGGCCGGATCGCGGTTGGCCAGCGGATCGAAGAGGCGCGACAGCTCGGCATACCCCAGGTAGGGGTTTTCCAGGGTCAGGCAGGGCGTGGGACAACTCGCGGCATGGCTGGGATGCAGAAGCACCGCCGCGGCGCGGGTATCAACCAGGTCCTTGAGGTAGGCGCGGTTGGCGAGGAAGGTGATATGCTCGGGGCCGGCATCACGCAGGGTGGCCAGGCCACTCACTCGCTGCGCGCCATCGCCCCGGAGCTCGGCTCCAAGGCGCGTGGCGATCTCGGTGAGTGTCAGAGAGTGGGCATCTTGATTCATGGAGTTCCGGGACTGGTCGACGGGGCTCGGTCAATTGAGCGAATTGAGAATCGAGGTCACCTCACCGGTCAGGTTGGGGAGATCACCTTCAGCATGCACCACGCCCTGTGGTGCCACCAGGACCTGAACATCGTGACGCTCGATCACCTGCTGCACGGCCTGGTCCAGTTTCGGTTTGGCATCTTCCAGAAACGCTTGTTCCGCCTGCTGGCGTGCCTCGAGGATGTCACGGCGCAGCTGCTCGAAACGCTGCCGCTTGGTCTGGAACTCCTGTTGCTCGGCCTGGGTGGGCTGACCGCCCTCCTGGAAACGCTGCTGCATGGCCTGCAGGGACTGGCCCAGGGACTCCGCCTCCTGCTGCTTGGCATGGGTGCTGTTGCGGAACTGGTTCATGGAGCGCTGCGCGGCACTGGTGTCCAGCAATGCCTTCTGCCAGTCGAGTACCGCCACATCGGCCGCCTGGGCGGGCAGGCTGACCGCCCCCATCAAGCCCAGCATCAGGGCCATCGTCCACTTGCGCATCAAGACAACTCCTTTGTCATGTGACGGGGTCAGAAGCTCTGACCCAGCGAGAATTGGAAGAACTGGGTGTCGTCGTTACTCTTGTCATTGATCGGCCGCGCCACGCTGAAGGTCAGGGGGCCGACCGGTGTCAGCCACGACAGGCCGACGCCGGCGCTGTAGCGCAGATCGCCCAGGTCGACCCCGGAGCTGCACCGCGCGCGCTCTTGGTCCTGCTCGAGTACCGGATAGCACTCGGTCAGGAAGGTATTGCCCGCATCGATGAACACCGAGGGCTGCACCGAACGCTTGTCCTCGACAAAGGGCATGGGAAAGATCACTTCCGCCGAGCCCTCGACCAGGACGTTGCCGCCGAGCGTGCGGTCTTCCCCGAATTCGCGCGGCGTCGTGGGCGTTCCCAGGGTGTTGGTGGTGAAACCGCGCACCGAGCCCAGACCACCCGAGAGGAAGTTCTCGTAGAACGGATAGGGGTCATCGCCGCCCAGGGTATCGGCATACCCCACCTCGCCGCGGAACTTGAGCGACCAGGTCTCTTCCTCATTGAGCGGGAAGAAGTGGCGGGCCTGGGCCCGGGCCTTGTAGTACTCCGCGTCGCTGCCGGGCGCCGAGGCCTCGAGCGACAGGCGCTGATAATTGCCTGCCGTGGGCATGATGCCCCGGTTGAGCTCGTTGCGCGTCCAGCTGGAGGTCAGCTGCAGGGTCTGGGCATGATCGCCCTGATCGCGCACATAGCGCTCGATCTCGGAAGGCGTGTCGCGATACGTCTTGACCGTGAGGTCCTCGGCGGTGGCGCCGAAGTTGAGTCGCGTCAGCTCGTTGATCGGATAGCCGAAGTTGATGCCGGCACCCAGCGCGTCCGTCGAGTAGGTCGAGATGTCCGAATCTTCATAGTCGGTCTCGCGATAGTACAGGTTGTAACCCCGCGAGATGCCGTCCAGGGTCCAGTATGGATCGGTGAAACCGAAGTTGACATCGGTGTAGGTATCGCTCTTCTGGGCGCCGATATTGACGCGATTGCCGGTGCCCAGGAAGTTGTTCTGCGACAGCGAGGCGCCATAGATCACGCCGGCACTCTGCGAGAAGCCGAGACTGGCGGAAATCGAGCCGGAAGGCTGCTCCTCGACGGTATAGGTCACGTCGAGCTGGTCACTGACACCGGACACCGGCTCGGTCTGCACCTCGACCTGCTTGAAGAAGCCCAGGCGCTCGAGGCGCTGGCGCGACTGACTGATCGACTCGGTGGAGGCCGGCGCCCCTTCCATCTGGGTCATCTCGCGGCGCAGGACCTCGTCCTGGGTCGTGGTGTTACCGACGAACTCGATGCGACGCACATAGGCGCGACGGCCCGGCTCGACCTGGAAGGTCAGATCCACCGTTTCGCCATCGCGGCCGGTCTGCGGAATGCCGTTGACCTCGGCGAAGGCGAAGCCCTCGGCCCCCAGGCGCGAGCGGATGGCCTCGGAAGAGGCAATGACGTCACTGCGCGAGAAGACCTCGCCACTCTGCGTCTCGAGCAAACCGCGAGCCTCATCCTCGGAGATGCGCAGGTCACCGTCGAAGCTGATGTCGCCGAGCTTGTAGCGTTGGCCCTCGGTGACATTGATGGTCACGAAGATCCGCGACTCCTCTGGCGCCACCGACACCTGAGTGGAGTCGATGGCGAAATTCACATAGCCGCGATCCATGTAGTAGGAGCGCAGCCGCTCCAGATCGCCGGACAGCGCCTCGCGCGAGTAGGAATCGTTGGTGAACCAGCCGAAGAACCAGCCGGGGCGATCCTCGAGCTCGAAGACATCCTTCAGGGTCTCGTCATCGAAGGCTTCATTGCCGACGATATTGATCTGGCGGATCTTGGTGACTTCGCCCTCATCGATATTGATGTTGACCGCGACCTGACCGGCGCCGACCTGTTCGACCTCGGCATCGATGGTGGCGTTGTAACGCCCCTGGGACTGATACAGGCCGGAGAGCTCGCGCTGGATCTCTTCCAGAGTGGAAAGCTGCAGCACCTGCCCCTCGACCAGGCCGGCCTGGCTGAGGCCATTGCGCAGATCCTGGTCCTTGATCTGCTCGTTGCCCTCGATATTGAGACGAGTGATGGTCGGGCGCTCTTCCACCTGGATGATCAGAACGTCGCCCTCGCGGGCCAGCTGGATGTCGTCGAACAGCCCGGTGGCAAACAGCTCGCGCGCTGCCTCCGCCAGTTCTCGATCATCCACCTGTTCCTGAGCACTGACAGGAAAAGCATTGAACACCGAGGCGGCCGAGACCCGCTGCAGGCCTTCCACCCGGATGTCGGAAACATTGAAGGATTCAGCCTGTGCCGTATTGGCACCGGCAAGCAGCAGCGCCGCCATTCCGATGGTCTTGATCTTCATGCAGTCATTCGCTCGCGTTGATCTGCCTACCTGTCCAGACAGGCACCTTATACATTTGTACGGGCAACTGACAAGCCGCAGCGCGGTTTTACCAGAGCCGCATCAGGTCGAAATACAGCGCCATCAACATCAGGGTTCCGACCACAGCCAGACCGATGCGCAGGCCAAAAGCCTGAGCACGCTCGGATACCGGCCGTCCCCGCACCACTTCGACGACGTAATAGAGAAGATGCCCACCATCGAGTACCGGGATGGGCAAAAGATTGAGCACCCCCAGGCTGATCGACAGGTAGGCCAGGAAGCTGACGAAGCTTTCCAGCCCGGAACGCGCTGAGTCACCGGCAATCTGTGCAATGGTGATCGGGCCGGACAGATTCGAGGGCGAAATCAAGCCCACCAGCATCTTGCGAATCGCATCCAGGGTCAGCAGGGTCATGTCGCCGGTGCGCTGGGCCGCCTGCCCCAGAGCCGCCAGCGGGCCATAACGAATCTCGCGCAGATACTCCTCGGGCCAGGACACCGACGCCACTCCGGCGCCGATGAAGCCGACGCTGCTGCCATCGGCCTGCTCGCGGGCTCGCGGCGTGACGGCGAGGCTCCGGGTCTCGCCATTGCGCTCGACCTCGAGCTCCAGGGTCTCCCCGGGACGTGCCTGCACCCGCTCGACGAAGACATTCCACGAATCGACGGCCTGCCCGTCCACTGTCAGCACCCGGTCACCATTCTGCAGCCCGGCAGCCGCCGCGGGCTCACCCTCGGCGAGACGGTCGATCACCGGCGGCACCGACGGCCGCCACGGACTGACCCCCAGCGTCTGCAGGGGGCGCGGCGGATCCTGGCGGACCATGAAATCGGTCACCGGCAGCCGGTATTCCCGGGCCACACTGCTGCCGTCATCACGGGCCGACACTTCGAGCCCCCCATCGGCCCCGATGCGCGACACCAGCTCCAGGTTGACGTCTTCCCAGGAACGCACCGTCTTGCCTTCGATGGCGGTGATTTCCTGGCCGCTGCGCAAGCCGCCCTGGGCGGCGGGCGAGTCGGGCGTCACCTCGCCGACCACGGGAGCCACGGCCGTGGTGCCGGCCACGAAGAGCGCCCAGTAGGCGACCAGCGCCAGCAGGAAGTTGGCCACCGGTCCGGCGGCCACGATGGCAATACGCTGCCAGACCGTCTTGTGATTGAAGGCCAGATGCTGCTCGTCGGCCGGCACCGGCCCTTCCCGCTCGTCGAGCATCTTGACGTAGCCACCCAGCGGAATCGCCGCCACGGCAAACTCGGTTCCATGGCGATCGAGACGCGACCAGAGAGGCTTGCCGAAGCCGACCGAGAAGCGCAGCACCTTGACGCCACAGCGGCGCGCGACCCAGAAATGGCCGAACTCATGGAAGGTGATCAACAGGCCCAGGACCACGATCACCGCCAGCACATTCTGGATCAATCCCATGGCAGCCTCCTGAGTGAATGATTCGACCTGTTCAAGACTCACCAAGCCATTGCCTGGCGTCGCGTCGCGCTCGTTCATCGGCGGCCAGAATGCCCTCGAGCTCGGCCGCCGTCTCGACCGGGCAGCTGGTGAGGACACGCTCGACCAGCTCGCCGATGCCGTTGAAGCTCAGTCGGCCATCGAGAAACGCCTCGACGGCGACTTCGTTGGCGGCATTGAGCACCGCCGGTGCCGTTCCCCCGCTGGCGATGGCCTCGCGGGCCAGCCGCAGACAGGGGAAGGCCGTATCATCCGGCGGCTCGAAGTCGAACCGCGCCACCGCGAACAGATCCAGCGCTTCGACCCCCGAGGCGATCCGCTCGGGCCAGGCCAGGCCATGGGCGATCGGCGTGCGCATGTCGGGATTGCCGAGCTGCGCGATCACCGAGCCATCATTGTAGGCCGCCATGGAGTGGATCACGCTCTGGGGGTGCACGACCACCTGAATTTGGTCGGGCCGCGCATCGAACAACCAGCAGGCCTCGATCAACTCGAGCCCCTTGTTCATCAGGGTGGCACTGTCCACCGAAATCTTGCGCCCCATCGACCAGTTGGGATGGGCGCAGGCCTGCTCGGGGGTCACCGCCGCCAGCCGCTCGGCACTCCAGCCCCGGAAGGGGCCGCCCGAGGCGGTCAGCAGCAGCTGGGTCACGCCATGCTGCTCCAGGCCACCACGATGCTCGCTGGGTAGACACTGGAAGATGGCATTATGTTCAGAATCGATGGGCAGCAGGGTCGCCCCGGAGCGGGTCACGGCCTCCATGAAGAGCCCGCCGGACATCACCAGGGCTTCCTTGTTGGCCAGCAGCACGCGCTTGCCGGCCTCCACGGCGGCCAGGGTCGGAAGCAGCCCGGCGGCGCCCACGATGGCCGCCATGACCACATCGACCTCCGGCGCCTCGGCGATCTCGACCAGGGCCTCGCGCCCCGTGCGCACCTCGGTATCCAGCCCGGCCTCGGCCAGGCGGGCACGCAGCCAGCGCGCATCTTCCTCGAGCTCGAGTACCGCCAGGCGCGGCCGATGCTCGCGACATTGGGCCAGCAGCCCCTCGCGCGAGCGGTGCGCCGACAGGGCATGCACGCGATAGCGCTCGGGGTGGCGGGCGATCACATCCAGGGTACTGGTACCGATCGAGCCGGTAGCGCCGAGCACCGTGACGGCCACCGGCGCATCGCCTCCGGCCGGGGCGGCCGTCTCGAGCCGGGTAGTGGCGGACGCGGCCTGGGCCTCCATGCTTACCACCCCCCTGGGTACAGCAGGGCAAACAACGGCACGGCGGCCGTCAGGCTGTCGATGCGATCGAGAATGCCACCATGTCCCGGCAGCAACTGACTGGAATCCTTGAGGCCCCGGAAGCGCTTGAGCATGCTTTCCAACAGGTCGCCCAGCACGGACGCCAGGGTGACGATGACGGTCACCGCCAGCAGGCCGAAGGCGGCGCCGAGGCTCAACGACTGCCAGATGGCAAAGGCGACAGCCAGCAGCGAGCTGACCAGCACACCACCTGCCACGCCTTCCCAGGACTTGCCCGGACTGACACTCGGCGCAAGCTTGCGGCGCCCGAAGGCCCGCCCCACGAAATAGGCACCGATATCCGCGCCCCAGACCAGCAACAGCACGAAGAGCAGCCAGGCCGCGCCGGCCTCGCGCAGCACGTTGAAGCCGACCCAGGTCGGCACCAGCACCCAGGCCCCCATGGCGAGGCGCACCCAGAGCGGCCGCCATTGCGCGACCCGCTCGGGATAAGCGGTGACCCAGTAGAGATTGGCCAGCCAGCCGAGACCGCCGAACAGCAGCAACCAGGTGGCCCGGTCGGCATCCAGCCATCCCAGCACCAGCAGGACCACGCCGAGGCCGAGCACGCAGCCGCCTCGCTGCCGGGTGCTGTCCAAACCGGCCAGGCGGCTCCACTCCCAGCCCGCCAGCAGCACCACCAGAGCCGTGAACACGGCAAAGGCCGTACCCTGCAGGCCGAACAGCCCGGCCAGGGTCAAGGGCGCCAGCCAGGCGGCGGTGATGACACGTTGTTTAAGCACCTTGCGCCTCGGCCTGCTCGTCGGTCATGCCGAACCGGCGCTGCCGACCGGCGAAATCCGCCAGGGCGTCATCGAACGCCTCGGCACCGAAATCCGGCCACAATACCGGGGTGAAATAGAGTTCCGCGTAGGCCATCTGCCAGAGCAGGAAGTTGGAGATGCGGCGTTCGCCGCTGGTGCGAATGCACAGGTCCACCGGGGGTTCATGACCCAGGCAGAGCTCGTCCTCCATGGCCTGCTCATCGACATTTTCCGCTGCGAGCTCGCCGACCGCCACGCGCTGAGCGAGGCACCGGGCCGCACGCGTGATATCCCAGCGCCCACCGTAATTGGCCGCCACTACCAGATGAAGCCCACTATTGTCCGCGGTCAGCGCCTCCGCCGAGGCAATGTGCTTCTGGATGGTCGACGAGAACCCCTCCCGGGCACCGATCACCGACAGCTTGATGTCATTGTCGTGAAGCTTCCTGACCTCACGCTTCAATGCCATCAGGAAGAGTTCCATCAACGCCTGGACCTCGGCCGCCGGCCGGCGCCAGTTTTCGCTGGAGAAGGCAAACAGCGTCAGGGTACCGACACCCCGCTCGGCGGCGCGCCGGATGACCGCGCGCACCGCTTCGACCCCCGCATGATGACCACGCACGCCGGACATCCCGTGCGATTTGGCCCAGCGGTTGTTGCCGTCCATGATGATGGCGACATGGCGAGGAATGGAGGCATCCCCGGGTTGCGGGGACTGGAGGGACTGCGGTGACGTCATGGTGTCTCGCATGGCGAATGGAACACGGGCTGGGCGAGTCGACGGCGCCATCCTGAACGCCGCCGGATTCTCAGACCTGCATCAGGTCGTGTTCCTTGCTTTCCAGCGCCTTGTCGATCTCGCTGACGATCTTGTCGGTCAGCTTCTGGATGTCGTCCTCGCCCTGACGCTCATCGTCTTCGGTGATGTCCTTGCTCTTGAGCAGCGCCTTGATCTCGTGATTGGCATCACGACGCACATTGCGCACGGCGACGCGGGTATTCTCGGCTTCCTGGCGCGCCTGCTTGATGTAGCCCTTGCGCGTTTCCTCGGTCAGCATCGGCATCGGCACGCGAATCACGTTGCCGGCGCTGGCGGGGTTGAGGCCCAGTTCCGCGGTCATGATGGCCTTTTCCACCTTGGGCACCATGCTCTGTTCCCAGGGCACCACTGTCAGGGTCCGGGCGTCCTCGACATTCACCGAGGCCACCTGGTTGATGGGCATCTGAGCACCATAGTACTCCACCATCACCGCATCCAGGATACTCGGGTGAGCTCGGCCGGTGCGGATCTTCTTGAAGTTGTTCTGAAGAGACTCGAAGCTCTTCTGCATGCGGGTTTCCGCATCTTTCTTGATGTCGTCAATCACGATTTCACCCTCTGTCAATCAGCGTGCCTTCCCGACCGCCTACCACCAGATTCAGCAGCGCACCGGGCTTGTTCATGTTGAACACGCGAACCGGCATGTCATGGTCCCGCACCAGGCAGATAGCGGTCAAATCCATGACGCCGAGCTTCTGATCCAGCGCATCATCGTAGCTCAACTGCTCGTACTTGACGGCATCCGGGTCATTTACCGGGTCCTTGTCGTAGACCCCATCCACCTTGGTGGCCTTGACCACCACATCGGCATCGATCTCGATGCCACGCAGGCAGGCCGCGGAGTCGGTGGTGAAGAAGGGATTGCCGGTTCCCGCCGAGAAGAGCACCACGTCGCCGGAGGTCAGGTAGCGGATCGCCGTGCGACGGTCATAGTGTTCGACCACCCCGCTCATGGGAATCGCCGACATCACGCGTGAGCGGATATTGGAACGTTCCAGGGCATCGCGCATGGCCAGGGCATTCATGACCGTGGCCAGCATGCCCATGTGATCGCCGGTCACGCGCTCCATGCCGGCCTCGTGAAGAGCGGAGCCGCGGAACAGATTGCCACCACCGACCACGATACCGACCTGCACGCCGATGCCGACCAGCTGGCCGATCTCCAGCGCCATGCGATCCAGCACCTGCGGATCGATACCGAAATCGGCATCGCCGGTCAGGGCCTCACCGGACAACTTGAGCAGGATACGCTTGTACTTGGAGACAGCGGCGCGGGACTTGTCGGTCTTGGTGGCAGAGGTTTGCTCGGCACTGCTCATGCGTGGATCTCCCGGAACTCGTCGAATGGACGTGGTGGCCGGATCAACCGACCGGATACGCGAAGGCGTGCGTCAGTGCGCACGCCAACGTCATGCTGGAACCTCAGACCTCAGCTGCGCTTGGCCTGTTCCATCACTTCCTGGGCAAAATCGACTTCTTCCTTCTCGATGCCCTCGCCGACCTCGAAGCGGGTAAAGCCGAGGACCTCACCACCAGCCGCCTTGACGTATTCCGCCACGGTCTGGTTCGGGTCCTTGACGAAGGCCTGTTCGACCAGGCTGTTCTCGGCCAGATACTTCTTGAGGCGGCCCTGGACCATCTTCTCGGCGATCTGCTCGGGCTTGCCGGCCATGTCCGGCTGCGCCATGATGATCGCCTTTTCCGCATCCAGCTTGTCCTGCGGCATGTTCTCGGGCAGTGCCACGGCCGGGTTGAGCGCGGCGGCATGCATGGCCACGTCGCGGGCGGCTTCGGCGGTACCACCGTTGAGCACCGTCAGCACGCCGATGCGGCTGCTGTGCACATAGGCGCCGACCAGGCTGCCGCCCTGGTTGGCGGCCTCGACGACCACGCAACGACGCACGCTGATGTTCTCGCCGATCTTCTGCACCAGCAGTTGGCGATCGCCTTCGAGATCGCCTTCCGTGATGGCCGCCACGTCTTCGCTCTTGGCGGTGAAGAAGGCATCGGCGACCTTGTCGGCAAAGGCGACGAAGTTGTCGTCACGTGCCACGAAGTCGGTTTCGGAGTTGATCTCGACCATCACGCCGTAGCTGCCGTCTTCCGCCACGCGGGTGATGATGGCGCCTTCGGCGGCGGTGCGGCCGGCCTTCTTGGCGGCCTTGAGACCGGAGTTCTTGCGCAGGTTTTCGATGGCGGTTTCGATGTCGCCACCGGCTTCCGTGAGTGCCTTCTTGCACTCCATCATGCCGAGCCCTGTACGCTCGCGCAGTTCCTTGACCTGAGAGGCGCTGATAGCTGCCATGGTAGTGTCCTCTGAATGGTTCGACCTGGAAGATGGGGGCCGGGCGGGCCCGGCGACTCCCGTTCACGTCCCGGGGCGCAAGCAAGGGGGCCGCAGCCCCCTTGCGCCGTCACGGTGACGGATCGCCGACAAGCGGCGCGATATTCACGACCCTGCCGGGGTCACGCTCACTCGGCAGCGGCGGCGTCGCCAGCGCTTTCCTCGGTGACCTCGACGAACTCGTCGGGACGACCTTCCTTCGCACGGGCGCAGGCACTGGCGATGGCCTGGACGTAGATCTGAATGGCGCGGATGGAGTCATCGTTGCCCGGGATCACGTAGTCGACGCCGTCCGGATCGGAGTTGGTATCCACCACGCCGATGACCGGAATGCCCAGCTTGTTCGCCTCGTTGATGGCGATCCGCTCGTGGTCGACATCGACGACGAACAGCGCATCGGGCAGACCGCCCATGTCCTTGATACCACCGATGGAGCGCTCGAGCTTGTCCTGCTCGCGAGTCGCCATCAGCACTTCCTTCTTGGTCAGCTTCTCGAAAGTGCCGTCCTCGTGCATGGTCTCGAGTTCGCGCAGGCGCTTGATCGACTGACGAATCGTCTTGAAGTTGGTCAGCATGCCGCCCAACCAGCGATGGTTGACGAACGACTGGCCGACGCGGTTGGCTTCTTCCTTGACGATCTTGCTGGCGCTGCGCTTGGTGCCCACGAACAGAATCTTGTTGTTCGCGGCCGCCATCTTCTCGACCACATCGATCGCCTCGTTCAGGGCCGGAAGCGTATGTTCGAGGTTGATGATGTGAATCTTGTTACGTGCGCCGAAGATGTACTTGCCCATCTTCGGGTTCCAGTAACGGGTCTGGTGACCGAAGTGAGCGCCTGCCTTCAGCAGGTCACGCATATTGACGTGTGCCATGGATGACTCCTGAAAAATCGGGTTAGGCCTCCACGCACCCCATGGATCCGACCGTCGGTCGCGCCGACAGCACCCGGGACCATGTGCCGGTACGTGTGTGTTTTCAAGGCGTTGAGCATGAATTTACGCTTGCCCACCGACGGAATTGTTCGACACCTTGGGGACGAACGGGATCGGCGATTGCAGGAAAGCGCGCAGCTTTATACCATGGATTGACTCCGAGATGAAGTCGCCCGACGCCTCCGCTTCAGGATGGTGCCTCGTCGGCGGCCACGCCACCCCTGAATTCGAGCTGCCATGAACGTCCCCATCAAGACACCCGACGAAATCGAAAAGATGCGCGAAGCCGGCCGCCAGGCCGCCAGCGTGCTGGAAATGATCACCCCCCACGTCAAGGCCGGCGTCAGCACCGGCGAGCTGGATCAGCGCTGCTACGATCATATCGTCAAGGAACTGGGCTCCACCCCTGCCCCGCTGAATTACCACGGCTTCCCCAAGTCGATCTGCACCTCGATCAATCATGTGGTCTGCCACGGCATCCCGGACAACGCCAAGAAGCTCAAGAACGGCGACATCATGAACATCGACATCACGGTCAAGACCGCGGATGGCTATCATGGTGACTCCAGCATGATGTTCATCGTCGGTCAGACCATCCAGGGCGAGCGCCTGTGCCGCGTCACCCAGGAATGCCTGTACCAGAGCATCCAGGCGGTGCGCCCGGGCGCCCGGCTTTCCGACCTGGCTCGCCCCATTCAGCAACACGCCGAGGCCAACGGCTATACCGTGGTGCGCGACTTCTGCGGCCACGGCATCGGCGCCGGCTTCCATGAGGAGCCGCAGATCCTGCACTACGATGGCTACTCGCCCGAGGCCGACATCAGCCTGGCGGAAGGCATGTGCTTCACCATCGAACCGATGATCAATATCGGCGACCATCGCACCCGGGTGCTGCGCGATGGCTGGACCGCCGTGACCAAGGACAAGGGACTGACCGCCCAGTGGGAGCACACCCTGCTGGTGACCGCAACGGGCGTGGAGGTACTGACGGCTCGCAGCGACGAAGACCTCTCCTTCCTCGAACGCTGAGCCGGCTCATCATGCTGCTCCATCATTACCGTTTCGAGCCCGACGAGACGCTGTTCGACATCGACAAGTTTCATGCCGAACTCAGCGGCAGTCGCTCGCCCATCGCGCCGTTCAAGGCCGCGCTGGGCGAGATCCAGACACGGCTCGACGAACGCTTCCGCGCCGGCGCCGATATCCGTGACCTGGTGCACGGCCGGGCGCGCTGCCTCGACCGCCTGCTGGCCATCGCCTGGGAGCAGCATGACTGGCCCGACGACGGCATTGCCCTGCTCGCCGTCGGCGGCTACGGGCGCGGCGAGCTGCATCCCCACTCGGACATCGACCTGCTGCTGTTACTCGAGCAGGACGATGACTCGGCCTACCGCGAGGCCCTGTCGGCCTTCATCACCTTCCTCTGGGACATCGGCCTGGAGATCGGCCACAGCGTGCGTTCGCTCAACGACTGCTCGCACGAGGCGGCGGCCGATGTCACGGTGATCACCAACCTGATCGAGTCGCGCACCCTGGCCGGCCCCGAGCGCCTGCGCGAGGCCATGCAGGCGCGCCTGTCACCGCAGCAGCTGTGGCCTGCCGACCACTTCTTCGAGGCCAAGCGGCAAGAGCAGATCAGCCGTCACTACCGTTTCAACAACAGCGAGTACCACCTGGAGCCCAACATCAAGAGCTCCCCGGGCGGGCTGCGCGATATCCAGATGATCGGCTGGGTCGCCAAGCGTCACTTCGCCACCCAGCGCTACGAGGACCTGGTTGCCCACGGCTTCATGAACGACGCCGAGCTGCACATCCTCAGCCAGGGCCAGGCCTTTCTGTGGCAGGTGCGCTATGCCCTGCACATGCTCACCGGGCGCGCCGAGGACCGCCTGCTGTTCGACCACCAGCGGACCATCGCCACCATGTTCGGCTATCACGACACCCCCGAACGCCTGGCCGTCGAACAGTTCATGAAGCGCTACTACCGACACGTCACGGCCCTGGGCGGCCTCAACGACATGCTGCTGCAGCACTTCGACGAAGCCATCCTGCACCGCGGCACCGCCGTCGCCACCCGGCCGCTCAACGAACGCTTCGAGATCAAGGGCGACTACATCCAGGCACGCTCGCGCAGCCTCTTTCAGGAACACCCCTCGGCGCTGCTCGAACTCTTCCTGCTGATGGCCGAACACCCCGAGATCGAGGGCGTACGCGCCGACACCATCCGCCTGATCCGCGACCATCGCCACCTGATCGATGATCGCTACCGCGCCGACCCGCATCATCAGCGCCTGTTCATGGCACTGCTGCGCTCGGGCGGCAATGTGGCCCGCCAGCTGCGGCGCATGAACCGCTATGGCGTACTCGGCAAGTACCTGCCGGTGTTCGGCAAGGCGGTCGGGCTGATGCAGCACGACCTCTTCCATATCTATACCGTCGATGCCCACACCCTGCGGCTTCTCAAGTGCATCCACGGCTTCCGCAAGGCCAGCGCCCGCGAGAGCTTCCCGGTGGCGGTCGAGCTCGTCAGACAGCTGCCGCGCCTCGACCTGCTGTGGATCGCCGGGCTCTTCCACGACATCGGCAAGGGACGCGGCGGCGACCATTCACTGATCGGCGCCGCCGACGTCGAGGCCTTCGCCCGCGAGCATGACCTGCCCGAACGCGATACCCGCCTGGTCAGCTGGCTGGTCGAACACCACCTGCTGATGTCCATGGTGGCGCAGAAACGGGACATCGCCGATCCCGAGGTGATCAGCGAGTTCGCCCGGGAAGTCGGCGACGAGACACGCCTCGACTACCTCTATGTGCTGACCGTGGCCGATATCAACGCCACCAACCCGACGCTGTGGAACGGCTGGCGGGCCACCCTGCTGCGCCAGCTGCATGGCGAGACCCGACGCGCCCTGCGCCGCGGGCTGGAAAACCCCTTGGAGCGCAACGACTCGATTCGCGAGACCCGCGACGAGGCCCACTCCCTGCTGGCCACGGTGGGCACCGACATGAAGCGCGTCGACCGCCTCTGGGCATCGCTCGGCGAGGATTACTTCCTGCAGTACGCGCCCAGCGAGATCGCCTGGCAGACCCAGGGCATCCTCGGGCATGACGGCAGTGAGCTGCCACTCATCCTGCTCAGTGCGCCGACGGCCGACATGGCCGAGGGCGGCACCAAGGTCTTCATTCATACCCGTTCGGTGGATGACCTGTTCGCCGCCACTTCCGCGGCCATGGAGCAGCTCGGCCTGTCGATCCACGACGCGCGCATCGCCACCTCCAGCAACAACTGGACGCTCAACACCTTCATCGTCCTCGATGACCATGGCGACGCCATCCGCGATAGCGGACGACTCGAGGAAATCCGCCGCCACCTGGTCGAGGAGCTTGACGACCCCGACGACTACCCGCAGATCGTCTCACGTCACACCCCTCGGCAGCTCAAGCACTTCCGGGTCGCCACCGAGGTCGAGATCCGCCAGGACCCGGCCAATGACCGCACCCTGCTCGAGCTCACGGCACCGGACCGCCCCGGCCTGCTGGCCCGGGTCGGCCGCATCTTCATGGAGCAGGACATTGCCCTGTCGGCCGCCAAGATCGCCACCCTGGGCGAGCGGGTCGAGGACGTCTTCTTCATCACCGACAAGGCCGGTCACCCGATCAGGGACGCCGAACGCCTGCGACGTCTCCGTGAGCGACTCATCGAGACCCTGGATGTCAGTGGCTGAGCGGCGCGTTTGAGGCCCCTGCGGGCCTTCCCTATAATCGGCGTCCTGCCTGCAACAACAACACGACGCCGACCCCGGCCGGACTGGACACTCATGAACCCTGATCTCGACGCGCTCCAACCCTATCCGTTCGAGCGACTCGCGGCCCTCAAGGCGGACCTCACGCCCCCCGAGTCGCTGGCCCATATCCCGCTGACCATCGGCGAGCCTCGCCATGCGCCCTATGCCGGCGCCCTGGAGGCACTGAACGAAACCTCCCGGGAAATGGCGCGCTATCCGGCCATTGCCGGGCTGCCCGAACTGCGTCAGGCCATCGCCGACTGGGCCGTGCGCCGCTTCGCGCTTGACGGCCTGGATGTCGAGCGCCAGGTGCTGCCGGTCAACGGCACCCGCGAGGCCATCTTCGCCTTCGTCCAGTGCGCCCTGGACCGCACCCGCCCCGCCGGAGTGGCGGTCCCCAACCCCTTCTATCAGATCTACGAGGGCGCCACCCTGCTGGCCGGCGGCAGCACCCTGACCCTGGATTGCCGTGCCGACAACGACTTCCGCCCCGACCTGGAAGCGATTTCCGCCGACGCCTGGCGCGACGTGCAGATCGTCTTTGTCTGCTCACCGGGCAACCCCACCGGCGCCGTCACTCCCCTGGAAGATCTCGAGCGGCTGATCCGGCTGGCCGACGAAAACGACTTCATCGTGGCCGCCGACGAATGCTACTCGGAGCTCTACCTGGACGAGAACACGCCGCCGCCCGGGTTGTTGCAGGCCTGCGCGCGGCTGGGCCGGCATGACTATCGGCGCTGCCTGGTCTTTCATTCGCTGTCCAAGCGCTCCAACCTGCCGGGCCTGCGTTCCGGCTTCGTGGCGGGCGACGCCGAGCTGATCGGCGCCTTCCGCCGCTATCGCACCTATCACGGCTGCGCCATGTCGCTGCCGCTGCAGCACGCCTCCATCGCCGCCTGGCGCGACGAGGACCATGTCCGCGCCAACCGCGACGCCTATCGCGACAAGTTCGCCGCGGTCACCGAGATTCTGGCCCCGGTGATGGACTTCCCCGTCCCACAGGCCAGCTTCTACCTGTGGCCCGCCGTGCCGAGTGGCGATGACGAAGCCTTCGCCCGCGACCTCTATCGCCGCGAAAACGTCAGCGTGCTGCCCGGCAGCTACATGGGCCGCCCGGGTTCCCGGGGCGACAACCCCGGCGCCGGCCGGGTACGGCTGGCACTGGTCGATGACCTGGCGGCCACCCGGGAAGCCGCGCAGCGCATGCGTCGCCTCATCGAAGCCACCGTCAGCCGGGAGACCAAACCATGATGACGCTGATGCTGATTCACAACTGCGATACCTGCCGTCGCGCCCGCAAGGAACTGGAAAGCAAGGGCATCCCCTTCCAGACCCATGACCTGCGCAAGGACGGTCTGTCCGCCGCCCTGCTCGAGCACATCCTCGAGCATGTGCCGGTCATGACACTGCTCAACAAGCGCAGCACCACCTGGCGCCAGCTGGATGACGCCGACAAGGCCGACCTCGACTCCAACCAGGCTCGCGAGCTGATGCTGGCTCACCCGACCCTGGTCAAGCGCCCGCTGCTGGACACCGGAGATACCGTCATCGTCGGCTTCAAGGACGGCGACTACGACACTTTATGAGGCGCCCCGCGCCCCCTGAACTCAAGAGGATTCACTCATGCTCAGCTTCGCACTCGGCATCGGCACCCAGAACACCCAGGGTGACTGGCTCGAAGTCTACTACCCGGCCCCCCTGCTGAATCCCGATCATAGCCTGATCGACGCAGCCGCCGGGGCACTGGACGCGCCTGCCGGCACTGCTGCCGTCAGCTTCCTGCCGGAACACTGCAGCGCACTCGCCGAGGCCCTCCGGTCCGCCGGCCAGGAAGCCCAGGCCGAACTGGCCGATGCCCTGTCGGCCAGCCAGCGCCCGCTGGTCGCGACCTTCATCGACCAGGATGCCCCGCCCCAGAGCGCCCCCGAGGTCTACCTCAAGCTGCACCTGCTGTCGCATCGCCTGGTCAAGCCGCACGGTACCGACCTGACCGGCATGTTCGGCCTGCTGCGCAACATCGCCTGGACCAACGAGGGCGCCATCGATGTCGAGGAGCTGCCGTCGCGCCGCCTCAGGGCCCGCCTGGAAGGCCGCCAGCTGTCGGTGGACTGTGTCGACAAGTTCCCCAAGATGACCGACTACGTGGTGCCGGCCGGCGTGCGCATCGGCGACACCGCCCGCGTGCGCCTGGGCGCCTACCTGGGCGAAGGCAGCACCGTGATGCATGAGGGCTTCGTCAACTTCAATGCCGGTGCCGAAGGCCCCGGCATGATCGAAGGACGCATCTCGGCCGGCGTGGTGATCGGCAAGGGCTCGGACCTCGGCGGCGGCTGCTCGACCATGGGCACCCTCTCCGGCGGCGGCAACATCATCATCAAGGTCGGCGAAGGCTGCCTGATCGGCGCCAATGCCGGCATCGGCATCCCGCTGGGCGATCGCTGCACCGTGGAGGCCGGGCTCTACATCACGGCCGGCGCCAAGGTCACCCTGCTCGATGACGAAGGCCAGGAAGTGCGTCGCGTGGCAGCCCGCGAGCTGGCCGGCCAGGACGACCTGCTGCTGCGCCGCAACTCGCTGAACGGCCGCATCGAGTGCCTGACCAACAAGAGCGCCATCGCCCTCAACGAAGCCCTACACGCCCACAACTGAGTCGTGTCCGGGCGCCGCGGCGCCCGGGACGACCCGCCGGAAGCCCGAATGTCCTCATCCGAGACTACTCCCAGCCTGTCCCCCACCCTCGAGCTCGCCATGGAGCTCATGCAACGCCCCTCGGTCACCCCCGACGACCAGGGCTGCCAGGCGTTGATGATCGAGCGCCTGTCGCGACTCGGCTTCGATATCGAGCCGCTGCCCTTCGGCGATGTCGAGAACTTCTGGGCCGTGCATGGCCATCACGGCCCGGTGCTGGCCTTCGCCGGCCATACCGATGTGGTTCCCAGCGGCCCAGAGGCCCACTGGGAGTATCCGCCCTTCGAACCCCGCATCGATGACCAGGGCATGCTCTGCGGACGCGGCGCGGCCGACATGAAGGGCAGCCTGGCCGCCATGCTGACCGCCGTGGAGCGCTTCGTCACCGCGCACCCCGACCACCCGGGGCGCATCGCCTTTCTGATCACCTCCGACGAGGAAGGGCCGGCCGTGGACGGCACGCGCGCCGTCGTCGAGCACCTGCGCGAAGCCCATGAGCGGCTCGACTACTGCATCGTCGGCGAACCCTCGTCGACGCACCATCTCGGCGACACCATCAAGAACGGCCGTCGCGGCTCACTGGGCGGCGTGCTGCATGTGCATGGCATTCAGGGGCATGTGGCCTACCCGCATCTGGCCCGCAACCCCATTCACCAGATCGCCCCGGCACTCGACGCCCTGGTCCGCGAGCACTGGGACGCCGGCAACGACTTCTTCCCCGCGACCAGCTTCCAGGTCTCCAACCTGCGCGCCGGCACCGGGGCCACCAACGTGATTCCCGGTGAAGTGCAGGCCACCTTCAATTTCCGCTACTCCACGCAGGTCACCCACCAGGCCCTGCGTGAACGCACCGAGGCCATCCTCGCCGCACACGGGCTGGATTTTCACGTCGACTGGACGCTGAACGGTGAGCCCTTCCTGACCGCCGAAGGCGAGCTGGTGGACGCCACCCTGGCCAGCGTCGAGGACGTCATGTCGCGTCGCCCCACGCTCTCCACCTCCGGCGGCACCTCGGACGGCCGCTTTATCGCCAGTCTCGGCAGCCAGGTTGTCGAACTGGGACCGCGCAATGACACCATCCACAAGGTCGACGAGCGCATCCGCGCCGCCGACCTGGATGACCTGAGTCGTATCTACGAAGCCGTGCTCGAGCGGCTGTTCACTCACGATGCCCAGCAGGCCTGAGTCGGAGACTGTCATGCAAGCGTATCCCGATATCGAGATATACCTCGCCCACCTCGACCTCGAGCGCCTCAATGCCTGGCTGGCGGAGGCCCTCGACACCCCGCCGCTGGCCAACGCCGGCAAGAACCGCTGGCGCGCCACCGCTCAGCGTGACGGCCATGACATCAACATCCTGGTGATCGCCAAGGCCGCCGACGGCTTCGCCAGTCTGTGGTTCGACAGCGCCCACACTCCCTGGACGACGGACAGCGACTGCGCCCACGAAGCCGCCAGGCAACTCGGCTGCGAGGTAAGATGTTCGCTGGGCGGCTGGCAACCCGGCGACGAACCGGACCAGTTCCTGCAGGTCATGCCCGACGCTCAGGAAAAGACCATCGAATGGCCGGATTCGGGGCAGTAAGGAAGAAGGAAGAAGGAAGAAGGAAGAAGGAAGAAGGAAGAAGGAAGAAGGAAGAAGGAAGAAGGAAGAAGGAAGAAGGAAGAAGGAAGAAGGAAGAAGGAAGAAGGAAGAAGGAAGAAGGACGGCAGCATGAGCCCCAATGGCATGGGGTCAAGGTTTTTCTTCCCGCTTAAAGCTTACGGCTTATAGCTCCGGGCGAAGCCCAGGAGGGTTTTCTTCCTTCTTCAAGCGGCGCTAGCCGCGTTCTTGCCTCTTCAAGGCGCGAAGCGCCGTTCTTCCAGCTTCAAGCTTCCAGCTCCGGGCTTCGCCCGGCCGGGTGGCCGGGCGAGCCGTCTTCAGGTAATAACCGTCACGTCATCGGCCTGCAGCCCGCGCTCATTGCGCGAGACCTGATACTTCACCTTCTGGCCCTCGGCCAGGGTGCGGTGGCCACGCCCGCGGATGGCGCGGAAATGGACGAACACGTCCTCGCCGCTGTCGCGGGTAATGAAACCGTACCCCTTGTTGACGTTGAACCACTTGACCTCACCGATCTCGCGGTCATCATCCTCGACCTCGGCCAGGTTGACCAGTTGGGGCGTCAGGGCATTGACGGCGAGCGTGGCGAGCAGCAACAGCACGAACACGGCCAGCGCCGCGGCCAGGTAGACGACCCCGACACCGCTCAATTCGAGGCTCGCCAGGATCTCCTGCGATACGGCTCCACCGGCGATATGCACGAACAGGGCCACCAGCAGGGGGGCAGGTGCGGCCAGCAATAAACTGATAAGACTACAACGCAAAACGACCTTTCGATTCATAAACTCTGGATGCTCTCTTCTGATAATGAGAAAGGTAAGAACACGAAATGGCTTGATAAACGGCCGGACGTCGCAAAGCCTCGGCAGCCGGCATCACGGGCCGGCACCAGGGCAGTGTCAACGCACGGGCTCTCAAGCAGTGTTTCCAACACGCGGTCACGAGGCACATTACGGCTGAATCGCCGCCCTCGCACCGAGACCGATGCCACCCAAGCAGCATGGCCATCAGCACGGAGATTCTATCATGCATGACGATGACACGCCTTCCGCCATCGAGACCCGCCTGACCGCCCTGGAAAGCCGCTACGCCTACCAGGAAGACTGGCTCGACAGCCTGGACCAGGCCATCGCCGCCCAGGAAAAACGGTTGGCGCAACTGGAACGCATGAATCAATTGATGCAGGGCAAACTGCGCGAACAGCAACGCGCCCTGCAGGAAAGCGACAACGCCACCCCCGGCCCCGACGACGAACGGCCGCCGCATTACTAAAAGAAGGAAGAAGGAAGAAGGAAGAAGGAAGAAGGAAGAAGGAAGAAGGAAGAAGTGGTGTGACCCCGAAAAAGTAGACACCTTGTCTC